>DASYKL010000738.1:0-3510 GCA_035995405.1 Chloroflexota bacterium | reverse complement strand
CGCGGCTCGGCGGGCACCATCTATCTCATCCATCCGCCGGAGATCGCACTGCCACAGTTCCTCGCCGATACCAGTGCAACCTGGTAGCCAAAACCCTTTGGGGGGCTTGACGCGCCGGTCAGGCGGAGTGTGTCGGTGCGCCAGCGTAGAAGGTGCCGTCGAGCTTGCCAGGATTGAGCAAGCCGAACGGATCGGTGCGCTGTTTGAAGGCGACCACGCTGGCGATGTCTTTCACCATGCCGCCCTCTTTGACCACATAGCTGTGCGGATTGGCCACCCCGACGCCAATGTCGCCACAAAACGAGATGACCTCGTCGATCTCGCCGGGATCGGACGTGAACAACGATGGCAAGCCCGATGGGCTCAACCCCTCCGGCGTCCGCACGAACTCGATGTGATTCACCACACGTTTCCCAAACCGCGCCTGTAACTGATGAACCTGCTCGAGCGCTCCCGTGCGGTCCATCGCAAAGCGCGTCTGCAGCCAGGTCGACTTCGGATCGAACTTCTTGGTCCACAACACCGTGTGGGCAAACGGAAACTCGGTGATAGCCGGCTTCGGTGGCCAGGCGCGCAACGTGCCACCGGCCGCGGCCGCGCGTTCGCTCACCGCGGCAACGCTCGACTCCTCGAGCAGGAGCAACGCCGCGCAGTCGGTCGGCGAGAAGAGGCGCTTCACGGGCTCGAACATGCTCGGTATCGGCGCTTCGTGGACGGACACCAGGCGCTTCAAAACAGATTCATCAGCGGCCAGGTCCCAGCCAAAGTCGAAGCACGCGTCATAGGACGGGAACGTCGCGTACCAGCCTTGCCAGGTGTGCGCTGGCAGCAGCGGCAAACGCAAGCGGGTGACGATGCCGACCGTGCCGTAGGTATGCAGCACCATGCGCAGCAAGTCACCCTCGAGATGCATGGTTTGGGGAGGGTCTTCGGCGGTCAGCACATCGGCAGAGAGAAAATTGCCATCCCAGGTACGGCCGTAGGTGACCGAGCCGATCCCACCGGAGCCACCCGCCAGAAACCCGGCGACGGTGGCGATGTGATAGGTCGTCGGCATGATGCGCAGCTCACGACCGTGACGACGCGCCGCCGCATCGACCTGCTCCCAGATGGCGCCAGCGTCAACCTCGATGGCCTCATCGCTGACCAGTTCAATGCGGTTCAGCCGCCGCATATCGAGCAGGATTCCGCCGTACAGGGGCACCGATTGGCCATAGTTGCCCGTACCGGCGCCGCGCACGGTGATCGGCACTTTCCGCCGCACGGCGGCGGCGACGACGGCCTGCAGCTCGGCGTGGGAACCAGGTTGCACGACGGCGTCGATCGGTGCGTTGTCCAGGAACGCCTCGGACAATACCGGCGAATACCAAGAGAAATCTCTCAAAAAACGCTGCTGCGCCGCCGGATCGACCAGCACGTGTGTGTCACCGACGATCGTCGCCAGGTCGGTAACCAGCTCAGTCGACAATCGCGATGGCCTCGATCTCCACGAGAAAGCGCGGCTCCGACAGACCCTGGACAATAACCAGCGTGCTGGGCGGATATGGTGGGCCAGAGAACAACTCATCGCGGGCCGCTCCCACCAGTGGCCGATATGCCCAGTGGGTGATGTACGTGTTGGTCTTGACGAGGTTGCGAACGGTCGCTCCGTAGTGGGCCAGGATGCCGATCAGGTTCTGCCAGGCTTGCCGAGCCTGAGCCTGCGCATCGCCTGCGCCAACCAGCTCACCGTTGACGTCGAGACCCAGTTGGCCCGAGATGTACAGCGTATTGCCAACTTTGCCAACTTGCGAATAGTGCGCTTGCGGCGCGTAGACACCTGGCGGATTGGTCCACTCCGGCAGCTCGGCCATCAGGCCACCACCGCGCTCGGGGCGGTCGATCGCGTGCGCGCCCAGCGGCCCTCGAGCCGCGCTCTCGTCCCAGCCATGTGTGACAGCTCCTCCGCCAGCGTCTGCGCTTCGCGCAGAATCGCCTCCTCATCCACGCCTGCGATGCGTCGGTCATCGAGCACGACTCGTCCGCCGACGATCGTGGTGCGCACGTTGACCTGGCCGCTCGAATACACCAGCGTCGAGACCGGATCGTGTACCGGTATCGACTTGGCGTGCAGCGGATCGAAGATGAACAGGTCCGCTCGCATACCAACGTCAAGCCAGCCAAAGTCGTCGCGACCCATCGCCGCTGCGCCGCCGGACGTCGCCACGCGCAATGCATCGGGCGCCGTGAAGATGGCCGGATCACGGGCTGCGACTTTCGGTAACAAGGCACCGATCTTGAGAGCCTCGATCATATCCTGGCTATTGTTGCTGGCCGCGCCGTCGGCCCCCAGGCTGACCGTCACACCCAGGGCCAACAGGCGTGGGATCGGTGGTACGCCACTCCCCAGGTACATGTTGCTGACGGGGTTGTAGGACACCTTGCCGCCATGACGAGCCAGAATCTGGCAATCTTCCTCGTCGAGCTGCACGCAATGGGCGTGCAAAACGTCTGGCCCGAGAAAGCCAATGCTCTCGAGAAACGGCAACGTCCGCACGCCAAATCGACGCACCGTTTCAGCGGAGTCGAACAACACCTCGTCGGTGTGGAGGCTTAAACGCAGGCCGCGCTCGTCGGCGAGCCGGCGAATCGCCTTCAGGCTGTCGGCTTCGAGTGCCCAGGTCGCGCCAGGCGCCAGCCACACCCGCTGGGAGCCGTATTGCTCGACCAGCCGTACTGTATCGGCCAACTGCGAGGCCATGGGGGGTAACGGCACGCGGACATTTTCGGTCTGCCGGTCACGCAGCCCGCGGCCCAGCACCCCCTGAATCCCGACGTCCTCAAAGGCTTGCAAAATTGCGTCATAGACTGCCGGATTGGCGTGGTCGACCATGTAATCGAAGATGGTCGTGCAGCCCGAGCGCAGTGAGTCGAGGCAACCCAGCGCCGCCGCGACGTAGCACATGCGTGGCGTCAGATGAGGGATGCTCGGCAGCGTGCATGCATCCAGCCACTCCATGAGTGGCAGGTCGTCGCCGAGGCCTTTGAGGAAGGTCTGGTACAGGTGGGTGTGGGTGTCCACCAGGCCCGGGAAGATGAGTTGGCCAGTGGCGTCGATGGTTCGCTTCGCTTCAAAGAGTGGCTCGACGTCGCCACGCTGCCCCAGCGCGACGATGGAGGCGCCGGTGACGGCAATGGCGCCGTCGTCGACACGCAGGCCATCGGGCCGCGCAGTCACGATGGTCCCGCCGAGAATCAAGAGATCGACTGCCGTCATGCGCCGCGGCCCTCGCCGGCGCGCATCGGCCCGGCAAAGCTGGCGATCTCCTCCAATACTCCAGCGAGTTTGTTCACGGTCGCCTCCACGTAGGTCTGGCCCTTCTCAGCCGTGGCGCCACGCGGGTTGCCCAGTACGCCCATAGCCGACAGATCAGCCGTCAACCATGAAAAGCCTACCGGCCCCCGCACAGCCAGGTGCTTGATGCCGTCGGGCATTTGCGGATAATCGCCCAGAGTGTCAGTGCGGTCCAT
>DASYKL010000737.1:0-4342 GCA_035995405.1 Chloroflexota bacterium | reverse complement strand
CTTCGGGAGAAGTGGGGGCCAGGACGACCAAGCGATCGCGACGGAACAGGGCCACGCGCCCGTCTTCGGTGCCGATCGACCCGCGTCCGACCCAAACGAGCTCACCGCTGGCGCACAGCTCGTCGAGCAGGCGTGGCTGATAGCCACGGACGCGCGCGGCCAGCACATCCCGTTCGTAGACCGACCACGGCAAGAACAGCCCTTCGAGCTGGGTGACAACGTCAACCAGGCGGTCGAGACTGCCGGCATCGCTGCCGACGCCATGCCAGGCAGGCAGAAAACGCGCCAGCGCGGCGGCTGGTACGGGCTCGACTTCGCGCCGCAGACGCGCCAGAGAGCGGCGGCGCAGCGAGCGCAGGACGTCTTGATCGCACCATTCGCTCTGGGTGCCGCCTGGACGAAATTCGCCGCGCAGGATCACATTGGCTTGCTCGAGACGACGCAGGGTGTCCTGGACGAGGGCCGCGGGCAGACCCCAGCGTGTCGCCGGGTCGCGGGCAATGAATGGCGCGTGGGTCCTCGCCCAACGCAGCAACAAGCTGTCGAGAGCATCGGTCGTGGCCTGCAGAAAGATCTCGGGTACCCCGCGCGGCGGCTGCACGCCGACGGCGTCGCGGTAGCGGGCCACGTCTTCGACGGCGACCCAACGCCGTTCGCCGGCGATACGCACTTCGAAAGCGCGTCGTTCGGCCGCCAGCTCGGCTAGCCACTCGGCGGAAGACTCGCCTGCTGTCCGGGCCGCGACGTCTTCGGACGTCAGGTCACCCACACGACGAAGCAAGTCGTGTAGCTGGTCGCGGGTTCGCGCTTTGCGTTCGGCGAGCCCCTGCAGCTCCAGCTCCAGGTCGTCGATGGCCGCCGGATCGAGCAGCTCGCGTAATTCTTCCTGGCCGAGCAGCTCGCGCAGTCGCTCGCGATCCAGGGCCAGGGCCTGGGCGCGCCGCTCTGCCATCGGCGCATCGCCCTCGTACATGAACTCAGCGATGTAGTCGAACAGCAGCGAGCGAGCAAACGGCGATGCCGATGCGGTTTCGACGGCAGTGATGTGGATATGTCGTTGCTGGATCCCGCGCAGTACCTCTTGGAGAGCGGGTAGATCGAACACGTCCTGCAGGCACTCGCGATAGGTCTCCAGCAGAATCGGGAACGAGCCATAGCGACTGGCGACGGCGAGTAGATCGGCGGCACGCTGGCGCATCTGCCACAGCGGCGTGCGGGCGTCGCCTCGCCGACGCGGCAGTAAGAGTGCGCGGGCGGCATTTTCGCGGAAGCGCGCCGCAAACAGCGCCGAGCCGCTCAGCTCGCGCACGACCAGGTCTTCGGCGCGATCGGCATCCGGAAACAGGAACTCGTCGATCGGGCTGTCTTCGAGGCCTTCGGGCAAGCGGATGGCGATGCCATCGTCGGTCCAGATGGCATACAGATCGACGCCCAGGCGCTCGCGAACTAGCGCCCCGACGGCCAGTGCCCATGGGGCGTGGACGCGTCCGCCGAACGGCGTCAGGATGCACAGTCGCCAGTCGCCCAGCTCGTCGCGGAAGCGTTCGACGACGATCGTCCGATCACTCGGCACCGCGCCGGTGGTGGCTTTCTGCTCCGCCAGATAGGCCAGCAGGTTGCGCGCCGCCAGGTCGTCCAGCCGATGATCGGGGGCCAGCGTCTCGAGGGCTTTCGCCTCGTCCATGCTCACCAGCTTGCGGCTGAATTCGCCGAGCGCTCGGCCCAGCTCGATGGGCCGTCCGGCGGCGTCGCCATGCCAGAACGGCGTCTTGCCTGGCTCTCCTGGCGCCGGCGACACGATGACCTGCTGCGGCGTGATCCGCTCGATCCGCCAGGTGCTCGCGCCGAGCACGAACGTTTCACCTGGCCGGCTCTCATAGACCATCTCTTCGTCGAGCTCGCCGACGCGCGGACCACCTTCGCCCAGGAACACGCCGTACAGGCCGCGCTCTGGGATCGTCCCGCCACTCGTGACCGCGACGATGCGGGCGTCGCCGCGGGCGACGACGGTATCGGCCATGCGGTCCCAGATCAGCCGGGCTTTGAGATTGGAGAACTCGTCGGACGGGTAGCGACCCGACAGCATATCGAGCGTGCCTTCGAAGAGCGTGCGAGGAAGCGTGGCGAAGTTGTAGGCGCGCCGAACCGTGGCGTAAAGCTCGTCGACTCCCCACGGCCGCTGGCTGCACATCGCCACGATTTGCTGGGCCAGCACGTCGAGTGGATTGCGCGGCACACGGGTCGACTCGATCGCCGCATCGAGCATGCGCCGCACGACTACGGCTGCCTCCAGGAGATCGCCGCGGTACTTGGGAAAGATCTTGCCCGAGCTGGTCGCATCGACGGTGTGGCCGGCTCGACCGATACGCTGCAGGCCGCTCGAGACCGAGATCGGCGACTCGACCTGGATGACCATGTCGATCGCGCCCATGTCGATGCCGAGCTCGAGCGAGCTGGTCGCAACGAGACCGCGCAGCGTGCCCGCTTTGAGCATCTCTTCGACGACCAGACGTTGCTCGCGCGAGATCGAGCCATGATGGGCCCGTACCAGCGGCGGCCCGCCTGGCGCGTCGGTTTCAGCTTCGTACAGCTCGTTGAGACGCTGCGCCAGGCGCTCGGCCAGACGGCGGCTGTTGACGAACAGCAGCGTTGACCGATTGGCCTTGATCAGCTCCAGCAAGCGCGGATAGATCGATGGCCAGATTGAGTTTTGCGACTCGGCGCGCAGGTTGGCGCCGAGCACTGCGCCTCCGGCAGGCGGCTCGACCGGTTGGCCCGCGCCAGGATTGGCCATGTCCTCGAGCGGCACGATCACCTGCAGATCCAGCCGCTTGCGCTTGCCGACGTCCACCAGCGTGACTTGCCGATCAACGCCGCCAAGGAAGCGGCCGATCTCGTCGAGCGGCCGCTGTGTTGCGGACAGGCCGATGCGTTGCAACGGACCAGACACGACGTGCTCCAGGCGTTCCAACGACAGTGCGAGATGGGCGCCGCGCTTGGTGCCGGCGACGGAGTGGATCTCGTCGACGATGACGTAGCGGACGCTCTTCAGGATCTCTTCGGCTTGCGACGTGAGCAGCAAATAGAGCGACTCGGGCGTCGTGATCAGGATGTCGGGTGGGGTGCGATTGATGTCCCGCCGGTCTTTGGCCGACGTGTCACCGGTGCGGATCGCTACTTCGATCGCAGGTCGTGGTTGTCCCAGCCGCTGGGCGGCCAAATTGATGCCAACGAGAGGGGCTTTGAGATTACGCTCGACATCATGGGCCAGCGCTTTCAGCGGTGAGACATAGAGCACCCGACAGCGCTCTTTGGGGTTGGCTGGCGTTGGCGACGTCGCCAACTGATCCAGGCACCACAGGAATGCCGCCAGCGTCTTGCCCGAGCCGGTGGGCGCCAGGATGAGCGTATGCTCGCCGCTGGCGATCGCCGACCAGCCTTGTTCCTGGGCGGCGGTGGGCGCGGCGAAGGTGCCCTCGAACCAGGCGCGCGTTGGCGAGCTGAAACGGTTCAGGCTGCTCCCCATCACACCACAGGATACTCGCTAGAACGTCTGTTCGGTCAGCTTTTTTCGGGGCTGCAGTGCGGCACAATCTGAGCGATGGAGATACCGCCCTCGGCGCCAGTCTCGGGGGTGATCGCCCTGCCCAGCGATGGCCTGACCAAGGCGTCGCGGCCACCGCTCGATCCCGGCCAGCTCAACGCCCTGATTCATCTCTATCGCGCCGAAGTCGGCCGCATGACGACGTACCGACAGCGACTCGACACGACGACCAACTGGTCCATCACCTCGTCGGCTCTGGTGACGACGTTCTCGCTGGGCAACCCGTTGATCCCGCACGAAGCGTTTTTGTTCTTGATGCTGATCAACATCTTCTTCCTGATGGTCGAAGCGCGGCGCTTCAAGGTGTACGAAGCGGCGCGCTATCGGGTGCTGTTGCTCGAGCACTACTTCTATCCCGAGGTGCTGGGCGAAGGCAGCCCGCGGGACTGGCGGCGGGCGCTGATCGAGGCGTTGCGCACGCCGTATTCGTTCCCGCCGGTGGGCCAGCTCGGGGCACTCGGTTGGCGGCTGCGGCGCAACTACCTGTGGATCTATGGCGCGGTCCTCCTGACCTGGATTGCCAAGCTGGAAATTACAGCGGGCTCGGCGGGTGATGTGATCGAGGGCGCGTCGATCGGGCGCATTCCGGGCGCTGTGGTATGGGTGCTGGTGGTGCTGTGGTACCTGTTGCTGGTCGCCATTGGCTTGCTCGCCCAGCGGAGCTACCCGATGGGCAACGAAGCCGCCCAGGCCGTCCTCAGACAGGAACCTGACTGAGGTTTTTGTACGGTCGCCCAT
>DASYKL010000736.1:0-4479 GCA_035995405.1 Chloroflexota bacterium | reverse complement strand
GTGCCAGCAGCTCGCCGCTGTTGGCCAGAACCTGGTGTGCCGCGCCGACGTGATCGGTGTGGCCGTGGGTAATCAACAAGCCACGGATATCGCGCATCTCGCGACCAAGTGTCTGCAGCCCGCGTTCGAAAATCGCCTGGCATTCGTTGGTTGCCAAGCCGCCGTCGATCAGCCAGACGTCCTGGCCATCGAGCGCGACATAGGCGTTGACCGGACTCCCGTCATGCAACGGCAGCGGAATGGCATACAGGTCCGGCTGGATGAGCTCCGGGTCGTACGAGAACTGCTTGGCAACCGCCACGCAGACCATACTATCGAGAGACCCGCAGCCGAAGCTTCGACGGCGGGTCGCTAACCCTCGCGGCGAATCAGCTTATTAAACCGGCTCTGCGGTTCGGGCTCGTACAAGAACGATAACCCGTGGTTATCGAACGCGCGGAACCACTCGTCCCACGTAATGCATTCCAACGTCTCCTCACCGCTGTAGCCAGGAAAGTCGATACGTAAAAGCCCAGGATCGTCGCCGCGTTCGGTGCCTTTGACCCGTGCCGGACAGCCACCCCGTTCGTCGACCCATGTACGAATCCTCTCGTGATCGATCGTCGCGACCGCGCTCTTGCTCGTGTTGCTCTGCTTGCTCTGCTTGCTCTGCGTCGATGCCATGAACTGTTTCCTCCGTACACAGAAACCTCGGCAGGCGGCGTGCCTCCTGCGTCCACACGCCAGTACGCTCTGAGGTGTGCCGCTCGCGGCGCTCCGCGCGTTTTATCGCGCCAGCCCCGTCCTGACCGTCTGCTCGCTGGCATTAGCCACGTGCAGCGGCTTGCTGATGCCGACATTCATGCTGGCCAGCGGCGCGCTCGTCGAAGCGCTGAGCACACAGACCGACTACCGCGCGCCACTGATCACACTCGCCCTCGTCTTCGCCCTGCAGCGCACGCTCGACCCAATCCGCGAAGAAATTGGCAACGCCCTGTGGCCGCGCGTCGACGAGTCGCTCAACGATCGCATCATGGTGGCGATGGCCGCGCCACACGGCTTGCAAGAAGTCGAAGACCCCAAAGTCCTCGACAAGATCTCCCAAGCCCGCGGCGCCTTTTTCGGCTTCACACCGGGCCAGGCCGCGCAGCAGTTCGCCGGCGTCTGGGGTACCCGCGTCCAGTCATTCGCGTCACTGGCAATTGTCGCCCGCTGGTACTGGTGGGCCGGGGTCGGGTTGCTCGCCGCGTACCTCGTGTCCTTCGCGTTCAGCCGACGCCTCTCCAACCATCTGCTCACCGTGTTGTGGAGCCAATCAGATCGGTTCCGCCGCGCCTATTACCTGCGTACGCTTGGCCTGAGCTCCGAGCTTGCCAAAGAGTCGCGCATCTTCGATCTCGCCGACTGGCTCGTCAAGCACTATCGGGCCAGCTCTTTAGCAGTGCTCGGCGACATCTGGAGCAAGCGCGATGAAGGCTGGCTGTCGGCAGCCATCGTTGTTGTGGTGCTCGCCGCGGCCGAGGCTGTGAGCCTGTGGGTGGCGGTCACCGACGCGCTGCAGTCCCGCATCGCGTTGGGCACGACCGTCAGCCTCGTGCAGGCGATTGTCGCCGCGGGCATGCTCAGTCGGTATGAGGATGCCGACTACGCTCTGATGCAAGCCGCCGCCTCGATCGCCAGCGTCAGCGACCTGGAAGACGCGGCGCGCGTCGAAACAGTCACCAGTGGCACGTTGGCCGCCGACGGTTTGCCGCGCCACGCGATCCGCTTCGAGAACGTGACGTTCACCTACCCCGACCGAGCCGAGCCGGTGCTGGAGTCGTTCAATTTGGACATCGCCGCCGGACGGTCACTGGCCATCGTCGGCGCCAATGGCGCGGGCAAGACGACGCTCGTGAAATTGTTGGCGCGGCTGTACGACCCGACCACCGGGCGCGTCAGCGTTGACGGCATCGATCTACGAGACATCGCTCCGGCCGCCTGGCACCGACGCATTTCGGCGCTGTTTCAGGATTTCGCTCGCTTCGAGACAACTGCCTACGACAACGTGGCGTTCGGCGCACTGCACGCCCGGGCTGACCGCGAAACGGTCACCCAGGCCGCGGCCAATGCCGGCGTACTGGAGGTGGTCGAGCGTCTGGAAAACGGCTGGGACACGACGCTCAGTCGCGAGTACCGCGCGGGAGGCGAATTGTCCGGCGGCGAATGGCAGCGCCTGGCCCTCGCGCGTGCGCTTTTCGGCATTGCCGGTGGTGCTGGCGTCCTCATCCTGGACGAGCCAACCGCCTCGCTCGACGTGCGCGCCGAGGCAGAAATCTATCAACGGTTTCTCGATCTCACCCGCGGCGTGACGACCGTCGTCATCTCGCACCGTTTCTCGACCGTTCGTCGGGCGGACCGCATCGTCGTCATCGATGGCGGACGAGTGATCGAGGATGGTACCCACGCCGAGTTGGTGTTGCTCCCAAATGGGCGCTACGCGGAAATGTACGCGCTCCAGGCAGCGCGTTTTTCAGAAGCCGAGACCGTCGATGCGTGACACCTGGCGGGCCTTGCAAGTCATGGTCGAGATCTCGCTGCGAGCCGATATGCTCCGCTCGCTCGGTGCGGTCGTCACCGCGGCGGCCAACATGGTCGCCCCGCCATTCCGCGCCATTGGTTATAAGCTGATCACGGACTCGATCCTGGTCAATGACCCGCGGTCCGCCATGTGGGGCGTCGCGCTCGTCGTCGGCCTGACAGCCACAAGTCGGCTGATGTTCTGGTGGTCGTTCAACATCCGCGTCAAGTTGCGCGAGAACACGCAGGTGTATCTCGACGCGCACATCATGGAGCTGACGGCCGGTATCCCGGGCATCGAGCACCACGAACGACCCGAGTACCTGGATAACGTCGAGCGTGTGCGCGCCGAGCGATGGGCCTTAGCCAACCCATTCAATCCCCTGTCGTGGACGTTCGCGTCGGTCCTCCAGGTAGTCGGAATTTGCGCCCTGCTGGTCAGTGTGCACCCACTCCTGTTGTTGCTGCCGCTCGCGGCTGTGCCGAGCATCATCGCCACGCTGCGCTCCCAGCGCGCCGCCACACGTCTGCGTGAATCGCAAGCGGAGCCCAATCGCGTCCTGCGCCACCTGCAAGACCTGACGACCGAAGCCGGCCCGGCGAAAGAGATCCGCATCTTCGGCCTGAGCGGGCTGCTCCTCGAGCGCCGCCGAGCGCTGTTCTCCGATCTGGAGCGCGCCAGGATGCGCCAGAGTCTGTGGCTGACGGCCGCGACAACGCTGGCGTGGGCGTTCTTCGCGGCCTGCTTTGCTGCCTTGATCGCGTTCACCGTCGATCTGGCGACACGTGGGATTGTTTCGGTTGGGGCGGTGATGCTGGTGTTGGGGTTGGGAGCGCAGATCAACTTTCAACTGGCCATTCTGGTGGCGAACGTAAATTGGCTGATCCGGACACACAGCGCGGTGCGCAAGTTGGTCTGGCTGCGCGACTACGCCCGTTCCGCTGGGGCTCGTCTGGCGCCGCGGCAGCCGCTGCGCGTTCCGCAACGCTTACACGATGGCATCCGCTTCGACGCGGTGTCGTTTACCTACCCGGGCACTGAGCGGCCGGTTCTCGAGACACTCGACCTTTTTCTGCCCGCGGGGAGCACGGTCGCCATCGTCGGCGAAAATGGCGCGGGCAAGACCACCCTCGTCAAACTGCTGAGTCGGTTCTACGAACCGACCAGCGGGACGATTCTGGTCGATGGGATCGATTTGCGGCGCATGCCGATTGCCGAGTGGCGAGGTCGGTTGGCCGCCGGCTTTCAGGACTTCACGCGCCTGCAGCTGCTGGCGCGTGAATCGATCGGCGTCGGAGATACGACCCGCCTGGCGGATGATCCCAGCGTCCACGCCGCAATGGCCCGCGCGGCCGCGGGCGATCTGCTGACCACGCTGCCACAGGGGCTCGATACGCAGCTCGGGCGCTCCTTCGAGGGCGGCGTGGACCTGTCGCTGGGCCAATGGCAAAAGATCGCCCTCAGCCGGGCGATGATGCGCGAACAGGTGTTGCTGTTGTTGCTGGACGAGCCGACCGCGAGTTTGGATGCGCCGACAGAGCACGCCCTGTTTGAACACTTCGCCGCGGCCGCCCGCGACTACGCTGCATCGTCCGGCGCCATCACGCTCCTGGTGAGCCACCGTTTCTCAACCGTCCGCAGAGCCGACCTGATCCTGGTAGCCGCGAACGGCAAAATCGTAGAACGAGGCAGCCATACGGATCTCATCCGCCAACGAGGCCTCTACGCCGAGCTCTACAATCTCCAGGCCAGCGCCTACCGGTAACGAATACTTGGTCGCGACTTCTGACGAATACGGATCGGGGGAGCCTGCGGCCCCCCGCCCCCGTTCGTTGCTCCGCTCGCAGGCTCGCTGCGCACTCTCTTCCGGGGCGACCCCCCGCGAGGGGCGCTTCGCGCCGGCGACGTAGGCTCGGGATCAGGCTTCGTCCGGCCCAAAT
>DASYKL010000735.1:0-3969 GCA_035995405.1 Chloroflexota bacterium | reverse complement strand
CCTACCGGCGCATCTCCCAACGCTGATCGGGCGAGAAGAAGCCGTTACTGTCGTTCGAGAGCGTATCCAGCGGGCCGAGCCAGGACTGCTCACGCTTACCGGTACGGGTGGTAGCGGCAAGACACGGTTAGCCCTGGCGGTCGCCAGCGAACTTGTGAGCGACTTTGCAGACGGTGTCTGGCTGGTAGAATTGGCGGCACTTGGGGACGCGTCGCTTGTGCCAAGCGCGGTCGCCACGTCCCTACGCATCGAAGAGCAACCTGGTACGCCGGCGCTAGAGATCCTGCTCGAGCTCTTGCGATATCGCTCGCTGCTGATCGTCCTTGATAATTGCGAACACCTGGTCGAGGCGTGCGCCGCCCTGGCGCTTGATCTACTACACGCATGCTCAGGCGTGCGCATCCTGGCGACCAGTCGCGAGCCGCTGCGCATTTCTGGTGAGTTGACCTGGCGTGTGCCGACATTGCCGACGCCCGACCCGGGCGCACTTCCAGGTCTTATCGAGATCGCTGCCTACCCTGCGGTGCGCTTGTTCGTCGAACGCGCCCAGGCGGTCCAGCCCAGTTTTGCATTGACTCCACACAATAGCTCGGCGGTCGCTGGAATCTGTGCCCGACTGGACGGCTTGCCACTCGCGATCGAGTTGGCTGCAGCGCGCACCGTCGTACTGGCTCCCGAGCAGATCTTGCTGCGGCTCGACGACGCCCTCCACGTGCTGGTGGGCGGCAGCCGCAGCGCACCGACTCGGCAGCAGACCCTGAAAGCAACACTGGATTGGAGCTATCGCCTACTTCCCGCGACCGGGCAAGAGCTATTTCAGCGCTCGGCCGTATTCAGCGGTGGGTTCGACCTCGAGGCAGCGGAGGTGATCTGTGCTGGCGAAGGCACAGATCCGGCCGGCGTAGTGGACCTGGTCGCCGACCTCGTGAACAGGTCGCTTGTCGTGGCGCAAGAGCAGGGCGAAATAATGCGCTACCGGCTGCTGGAGCCGGTGCGGCAGTACGCGCACGGGTTGCTGGTAGCTAGCGGCAACTGGGAAGGCACCCGACGACGGCATGCCGAGTACTTCGCGGAACTTGCCGAGCAGGGCGCGGAGGGTCTCAAGGGTTCCGACGAGGTCAGGTGGGCCGACCGCCTGGAGCGCGAGCACGACAACATGCGCGCCGTCCTGCGCCGCTGCCTGGACGCTGGAGAGGGGGATCTGGTACTGCGCGTTGGATCAGCGTTGTGGCAATTCTGGAAGTTTCGGAGCCATCGGAATGAAGGCATGCACTGGCTGGAGGAAGGACTCGGGTCGCAGGGCAATGTCACTCCCGCGGTACGGTCGCGAGCCCTTCAGCAGGCAGCTGAAATGGGCTTCGCCATGGGCGATTTCGCTCGATCGCGCATCTGGTTAGAAGAAGCCCTGACCATTTGCCGCGCCGCCGGAGACACAACGGGCATCGCGACCGTCTTGATGCGCCTGGGACGCTTGCTCTGGAAGGGAAGCGTGCGGTCCGATGAACGCGACGCTGGGCAGGCAGCCGTTGAGGAGAGCCTGGTGCTGTTTCGACAACTTGGCGATACCTCGGGGATGGGGTGGGCGCTCATCTATCTCGGTTCAAATGACCTGGAGCGGGGCGACCTCGTGCGCGCGGAGGCGGACCTCCGCGAGTCGATGGCACTGTTCGAGCAACGTGGCGAACGGCATATGCGCGCCCATGCCATCGACTTGCTCGGTTGTATCGTCCTCGACCAGGGAAGGCCCGCGCTCGCCGAGAGTCTGCACACGGAAAGCCTACAGGTGTCTCGCGAGGTTGGCTGCGTGCAGGGCGCAGCCGATAGCCTGACCGGTCTCGCGCGAGCAGCGCGCGCCGGCGGCGACCTCGGGCGAGCGGCCGATCTCTGCGGGGAGGCGGTTTCGCTGTATCAGAAAGTGGGCATGCGGTATGAGTTGTCGTCGTGCCTGGACGTACTGGCCAGTCTGGCTGCCACGTCCTTACCTGGGCAGGCGGCTCGTTTATTTGCGGCGGCGGACGCGTTGCGGGCCGGTGGGATACCCAGCGTAGGGCCGGACGGGCGTACCGCCCGTGAGCGAGATTTGGCCAGGCTACGTGCGGTCCTCGGTGCCGACCGCTTCGAAGCCGCGTGGGCTGGTGGGGCGGCCAGAACACTCGACCAGATGGTTGAGGATGCACGCCAGACGGCCGGTGCTCTCACCCGACCCCAGGGTGTCACGGTGCGCGACCCATTGACGCCGCGGGAGCGCGAAGTGGTGGTGCTGCTCGCCCGCGGCCATACAAACCGCCAGATTGCCGAGCAGTTGATCATCAGTGAGCGCACCGCCGACGGGCATGTGGCCCACATATTGGCCAAACTAAATCTTGCATCCCGCGCCCAGGCAGCAGTTTGGGCGGCCGAACACGGTCTCCTGGCTACCGCAGCAGCTCAACCGTAGGTACCGAAGACCGTGCCTCGCATTGCAGTAGCGCGGCGCACATGACCCGGTGCCATGCTTCGTGAGTCCACCCGTCCGGTAGTTTCCTTGTCGCCGAACAGTCGCGCTACCGAAGAGCGGTCGGGCTCGTCGGCCACGCGTATGCAGCAGCGGTCCTTAACGATGGCGAACGATTGCGCGAATGGATCGCATGCCGCCAACTGCCATCCAGGTCAAGGCGGTGCCCAGCCCGCTGGCGGCTTTTGTCAGTTGCAAAGCCCGACTGTCAGGCAGCGCGCGGCTATCAAATGTCCCGTGGGCGGCGACATGTGTAGGCACCGACTCGTACAAATTGTTGGGCTGGGCCGGGTCCGCTTGAGCGTCGTACATCTGATCCTCCCACGCCGCTGCGGCCAGGTGGTCGGCGAGTCCAGGTACCAGGCGCTGGGCCAAGATCGCCGCCAGCGTCGGCTGGCCGACGAAGACCTCGCGGTGGTGTTGGTGGGCCGCCCAATACACCGCGTCCGCGCAAACCTCGGGTTGAAAGATGGGTGGCACCGGCTGCGCTTTGCGCGGCATCCGACTCTTCGACCAGCTAAATTGAGGGGTATTGATGGCGGGCATGTGTACGACCGTTACATGCACGTGTGAGCGGTCGTGGATCAGCTCGGTGCGCAACGAGTCCGTGAACCCGACCATCGCATGTTTGGCGCCGCAGTACGCCGACTGAAGTGGAATACTGCGGTAGGCGAGTGCAGAGCCGACCTGGACAATCACGCCCCGATCTCGCTCGCGCATACGCTTTAGCGCGGCGAGTGTGCCGTATACGAAACCAAGGTAGGTCACCTCGGTGACCCGTCGGTAATCGTCCGGCGACATTTCGGCGACGGGTGAAAAGACAGTCGCCATTGCGTTGTTCACCCATATGTCGATCGGGCCAAACGTTTGTTCCGCGCGTATGGCAGCCGTTTCGGTCGTCTCCGGGTCGGCAACGTCGCCGGGCAGGACAAGCGCCCGCCCGCCCTGTTGTTCGACTTGTCGGCGGGCGTCTTCGAGGCGATCGAGCCCGCGGCCAATCAGGCCGATACATGCGCCGCGCCGCGCAAATTGCTCAGCGATGGCGCGCCCGAGCCCGGCACCCGCGCCGGTAATGACCACCACTTCTGGAGCACGCGTGCGGTCAGCGCGTGGCATGCCTAGAGCAGTCCTCGACGACGCATGATTCGCCACAGGCGGGTCACGGTCCAGCCCTGCGTCTTCTGTGGCTCTTGTTCCACACGCCGCCAGGTACCCAGCACCTTCACGTCGACTGTCTGGCGATTGATGCGAATATCTGCGTCCACGTCGCCCCGGAAAAACTCTACCAGCGCTCCGACCGAGCCACACGCATGCAAGATGCGCTCCTCGAGATCTTCTGCTTCAGCCACGAATCCATGTCGGCGCAAACCCTCGGCGATACGACCGGTATCCATCGGCCAGACGGAGCCGTTGTGGTACGAGCCCGGATTGAAACGCGGCGATCCGACCGACTTGGTGCGTACTCCGGCGCTCGC
>DASYKL010000734.1:0-7314 GCA_035995405.1 Chloroflexota bacterium | reverse complement strand
CCAATCGCTCTTGCAGCTCAGGCCGCTGGAAGCTTTTTTCTGGCCGCCGGGGTATCCGCTCCTGGTTGCGCTGGTCTCGCTGCTCATGGGTCAGACGCCACTGGCGGGACAGCTGGTCAGCGTGGTTATGGGCGGCCTGGTGCCCGCGTGTACGGTGCTGCTGGCGCGCGAGCTGTTTCCCCAGGAACGGCTGCTGGGGCTATGGGCGGGCCTGGCAGTGGCGCTGTGCGGGCAGCTGTGGCAGTCGAGCATTGTGGTCATGGCGGACACGACGGGCCTGGCGCTGGCGACATTCAGCGCGTTTGCTGTGGTGCGTTATGCCGGCGCGCGACGTCTCGCCTGGCTGGTGCTGGCGAGTGCGGCGCTGTCATGGGCGGTACTGGCGCGCTGGATTTACGGCCTGGTCGCCATCCCGCTCGCCGCCTACACCTTGTGGGCGCTGGCGTCCTTCGATGTGCGGCGGACCACGACGCATTTGCTCGCCGCCGCGGCAGTGATGGCGTTCATCCTCTTGCCCGTGCTCGGGCCGCCGCTCGTCGGACTGGTCAGCCATCCCGCCGAGCCCGCGGCCTTCGCGGGCAACTTGCAGGTCTACTCGTGGTCGCCGCTGAACGCCTTCCAGCGCGACTTCATCACCGCCGACGGCCACCTCTCGTATGCCCAGCGCAACGGCGTGTACTACGCGCTGGCGCCGGCCAACCCGGCGTTCTTTGGCCCGTTTCTGGCGCCCTGGGCACTGCTTGGACTGTGGGCGGCGTGCACCACCTGGCGCCGCTCGACTCTCGTCCTCGTGGTCGGCTGGGCGGCTATCGTCTATGCCTTCCATGCCGGCGCCGCCTGGCAGAACTTTCGCTTCACCCTGGCCTACCTGCCGCCGTTGGCGCTGCTTGTCGGGGCTGGTCTGACCTGGCTCTGGCAACGGCTCCGCGATCGACGCGTCCGCCTGCTGGTCGGCTTCGTTGCCGCCGTGGGGTTCGCGACTGGCCTCGTTGGCGCGATCCGTGTGGTGGAAGGTTTCGTCGATCGCAAAGGCGACGACCTGGCGCTGGTCAACTGGGTGGACGAGCATACCCAGCCCGGCGCGCGAGTGCTCAGTTTTGGGCCGACGCTGACGTTGCAGCATTACTCCAGCCGGCTGACGGTCGACCTGTTCGACGTGTCAGCTATGACGTTGACTGCACTGCTGGCTGTCCCCGGACCCGACTACGTCCTGGTGGACGAAACCAATCTGGCTGAGCAATGGGTCGGCCGAGCGCCGGCCGAGAACGTGGCGTTGCTGCGGCGCGAAGCGGGGCTGACCGCATTGGGCACGTATGGCGCCTACACGTTGTTTGTCGTGGGGGCCGGATGAGGGTCGGCCTGATCGTGCCGGGGTACAGCGCCAATGCGGCCGACTGGTGCATTCCGGCGCTGCGCCACCTGGCGGGGGAGCTGGCTCGGACGGAGGACGTGCGGGTGATCGCCGTGCGCTACCCGTACGCGACCGCACGCTATCAGGTGGATGGCGTGGATGTGCTGGCGCTGGGTGGCGCGGCGCGGCGGGGGCTCGGGTCGGTTGGGGTTGTGCGGGCCACCCTTGCCGCGGTCGCAGCGGAGCATCGCCGCCGGCGATTCGACGTGCTGCACGCGTTCTGGGCGACCGAGAGTGGCTTCCTCACTGCCCTGGCAGGCCGCCTGCTCGGCGTGCCGACTGTGGTCAGCCTGGCGGGTGGCGAGCTTGTTCACCTGCCTGATATTGGCTATGGCGACCAGCGGCGGGGGTGGGAACGGCTCAAAATTCGTACTGGTCTGCGGCTGGCGGACACCGTCACAGCGGGTTCGGCGTACCTGCTCCGGCTGGCCACGCGGCACATGCCCCCGGTTGGTACGGGCAAGCTGCGCTGGGCGCCGTTGGGCGTACCGCTGGACATGTTCTCGGCCAGTCGAGCCGAGGTAGGTGTGGAGTCGCGGGTTTTGCATGTTGGCACGTTGACGGCGGTCAAGGATCAGGCGTTGTTGCTGCGGGCATTTGGGCTGGCACGCCAGGAGCACCGGGCGTTGCGGCTCGAGATCGTGGGCGATGGGCCACTGCGCGGCAGGTTGGAGGCGTTGAGCCGGTCACTGGGCCTCGCCGACTCAGTGTGTTTTCGGGGCGACGTCAATCACGCCGCGTTGCCGGCGCTGTACGGCGGCGGGGGCGTGTTTGTCCTGTCCTCACGGCATGAGGCGCAAAGCATGGTGGCCGTCGAAGCCGCCGCTTGCGGCTTACCAATCGTTGGGACGAACGTTGGTGTGGTCCCTGAGCTCTGCCGTAGCCCAGTCGGGGTTGCCCCCGTTGGCGACGCCGCGGCGCTGGCGCAGGCCCTGTTGGCGGTGTCCGCCGAGACGTCCGCCGCGGCAACGTACGCCCACGAACGAGCGCAGGCTGATTTCGGCGTGGCTGTCTGCGCGGCACGCTTCAAGGCGCTGTACGCGGCCATGTGATGACGATCGAGCGGCTCGCCTTCGGCTGTCTGATCGTGCTCGGGCTGACGTTCGGCCTGGGCGACCTGGGCCAGGCGAACCCCTTCAGCGCCACCCTGCGCGAGACGGTCCGCGCCCTTCTGCCACTTTCGGTCGCTCTGGCCCTGGTCGCCATGGTGATCGCCAGACGCCGGGACCACGTGCCACACGCGGTGGCACTGCCAGCAGGTGTCTGGCTGATTCTGTTGGCCGCGTCGGCGGCGTGGGCGCCTGTCAATCGTGCTGACGCCTTCGCGGCGCTCAGTCGGCCGGTCGGGGGCGTGCTCCTGGGCTGGGCGGTGTTTGCCCTGGCGACCACTCCCGCGCGATGGCGCGCCCTGGCCCGAGCTTTCACCCTGGGCGGGCTCTTCGTCGCCCTGGTGGGCCTCGTCGAAGCCAGCGGACTCAGCCAGATAACGTCAGGGCTGGCTGCCCTTCATGACGGCGCCACGCCTGTAGGCGACGTTCCTCGTATCGCCGCCACGCTGTCACACCCAAACGTGGCAGCAATCGTGCTCGAGCTGACTCTGCCTTTCTTGATCGCCTGGGCCTGGACCGCCTCCTCACCGCGCGGGCGCACCGTCGTGATCGTCGCAGCCGCGTGCGTGCTCGTGGCCCTGGTGTTGACCTTCAGTCGCGCCGGTATCATCGGCGCGCTGGTTGGCCTGGCCGTCCTGTTCGCCTTCGGCGGTCAGCGGCGAGTGCTCCTGCCACTGCTGGCGCTAACGGTGATCGGCGCAGCTCTCGCCTGGGCCGCGGTCGCCGATCCTGGACTCGATCGCCGGCTGGCCGCGGGCCTCGACGAAAGCAGTCCCGTACAGCCCGCGCGGACACAATTCTGGTGGGTCGCCCTGGAGATGCAGCGCGATCACCCCTGGCTGGGTGTCGGTCTGGACAACTACCGCTGGCAATTCGCCAGCTACAGCGGCATCGCCAGCAATAACCTGGGTATCCACGCCCACAACCAGTATCTGGAGGCCCTCGCCGACAGCGGTCTGCTCGGCTTAGTGGCATTTGCCTGGCTGCTGGGCGCACTGGTGCGGCATGCATGGCAGGCAGCGCTCGTGTCCCGTCTGGCCCCGCCTGACTGGCCATGGCGAGCGACCGTCGTCGCCGCGCTGGCAAGCTGGCTGGTCCACGCCCTGGTCGACGACTTCGAGCGCTTCTGGCCAGCCAGCGTCGCGTTCTGGCTCATCTGCGGCTTGAGCTGGCGGGTGTTCGAGACACAAACCGCGCTGGGCGGTCAGCAGACTCTCGGGCGGGTCGACAGCACGGGCCTGGTCGTCAGCGGTTGAACAGCCACCAGATCAGCGCGACGACGCCCAGCACGATGAGCAGCACGAGGATGCCCATGGGACTGGCTAATGCGCCGCCACCACCGCCACCGCCGCCGCCAAAACTCACCATGACGCTGAATATTGTTGTACAGCGGTCCCACGCTCGGCCATACCCAGGATTGGCACATGGCCTGCGGCAGCGAAATGGCATGCCGACCGATATCCAGCGCGACCAGGTCCAGCATTTGAGAGACCACGGCGCGGCCGTCGTCGAGGTCCTCCCGCGCGAGGAGTACGATCTCGAACACCTCGCCGGGGCGCTCAGCCTACCCTTGCACGAGCTGACGCGAGAAACAGCTGAACGAGTGCTGGGGCGCGGGCAGCCGATCGTGGTGTACTGCCAGGACGTCACTTGAGACGTCAGCTCGCGGGCCGCGTGGCGGCTCGAAACACTTGGCTATACCGACGTGTATCGGTACGTCGCGGGCAAAGTCGATTGGCTGGCCAACGGCTTGCCCAGCGAAGGCACAGCCGCGCATGAACCGCGCATCGGCGCTCTCATTATTAAGAACATCCCGACCTGCGGACTGGACGAACGCAGCGGCGATATTCGGCGCAAACTCGAACACTCGCCCTGGGACCTGTGCGCCGTCATCAATGCGCAAGGGATCATCCTGGGTGATCTGCGCGGCAAGGCGCTGGCCGATTCCCCGACCGACTGCCCCGTCGGACAGGTGATGAATCCTGGCCCGAGTAGCTACCGCCCGAACGTCAGCGTCCGGGAAATGCGGGAGCACCTGACCAGGACCGGTGCCCGCCGAGTTTGGGTCGCCGATAGCGATGGCCGACTACTCGGCCTCCTGTGCAAAGAATCTCTGTGGCAGCAGCCCACGTGACGCTGCACGGCCCAGTTCTTGCGGGCAGATATGTATCAGGAGGTGATCGATCTCATGGGTGAACGAATCGACGAGCTCAAAGGCAACCTCAAAGAAGGCGTCGGCAAAGTGACTGGCGACCGGGATGTGCAAGCCGAAGGACGCGCCGAGCGCGACACAGCCCACGCCACGCGCGAGGTCAAGGGGGCTGGCAATCAGATGAAGGGCACCATCGAAGAAGGTCTCGGCAAGGTGACCGGCGATGACGAGACCCGCGCTCGCGGTGTTGCCGACCGGCTCAAGGGCGATACCGAGCGAGCGGGCTGAGCACCTCCGCGTCGATACTTCTGGAGGCTCCGGTCGCTCTGGCGACGGGGCCTCCAGCGTAGTGCTGTTCTATTCGATGCGCTGAACTTTGCCGTTCTGACCCACGTAGACGATGTAGCCGACGCTCTGGCCGCCGCTGCCGTCGAGGGCGTAGTAGACCATCGTGCCGCCAGCGGCGCTGCGGTATTCACTCACGCGCGCCAGCTTGTTCACGTTGGGCAGCTTCTGGGTCTGCATCTGCCGCACAAAGTCGGCCTCTGTCACGCGCTGCTGAAACGTCGGGTCCATGCACTGGTAGGCCCGCGACGAGGCGGCAGCCGACTTGTCGGCAATGGCGGCAATGGCTGTATCAGCACAGTCAGTGTTGGCCGCGGCGGCGCCATTGGCCGTGGCGGCGCCGCCGGTCGTCCGCGGCGTCCGTCCAGACGTTCCCGCGGCTGTACCAGTCGATAAGCCGGACGTGAGCGCGGACGAGGCGCTCGCCATCAACTGCGTGGGCAGGTTGCCGGTCCAGGTCATTGCTGTGTAGGTGCCTACACCCGCCGCGATGAAGGCCGCCAGCAAGACGCCCCCGCGATGCCGCCATACGCCCACGCCCGCGCGGACGGCGACGCGCTTGAGCAGGTAGGGTGCGCCTGCTTGAGTACTCATGCAACGCAGTGTGGCCGCGAAGCATTAACCGGGCGCTAAAACTTTCGCAGGACTTAGCTAATGCGTCCGTGGGCCACACGCGCTGGCACACGGACTGCGCGCTGCAGTTGGCGATGCAGCATCTCATTCGACGGCGCTATGGGCGTTGGCCGGGGCTGGTCTGCGCCGCGCTGAGCCTGGCTCTTGGCGCAGCATGCAATGGCGGCGGCGCGGCGCCAACACCCCAGGCCGCGCGGCCCACGGTCCAGAGTACGCCCGCGTCGACCGCCGTCGGACAGAGCCAGGCCGAGCCAACAGCCGTTGCGCCGGTGGCGACCGCCGCCCCGCAGGCCGCCGCGGCCGCGACCGCCGCTACGCAAGCGCAGCCTGGCGGGCTGCACACGATGCTGCCCCTGGCGGGAGAATACGCGGTCACGGCCAACCAGGATGACCGCACGCTGTCGGTGGTGCCGATCGGCGCGGCCAGTGTCGCGGTCACCGTGCAGCTGGACGTGGCGCCGCACTCGATCGGCGCCGCACCGAATTCGGACCTGGTCCTGGCGACGGACAGCGCGCCGACGACACATGCCGTAGCCCTGGCGACGCTGAACTCGAGTACGGAAACTGGCACGATCGACGTCGGGAGTCGGCCAGAGCAGGTGACCTCGCCGCCAGCCAGTGGACCGTCGGGGCCGCTGCTCGTCGTCAGTGATACCGACAACACGATCCGCTCGGTTGACCCGCTGACCCACGCGGTTGGTACGCCACTGCAGCTTGGGGTAGGACCGCATGCGATCAGCGTCGCTCGGGGTGGGGCGATGTTGTCGCCGCAGGCGTTGGTGGCCAATGCAGGTGATGGCACGGTGAGCGTGGTGGATCCGCAGGCGACCGCGGTGCAATCGACGCTACCTGTTGGTGGTCGGCCGGTGGGGGTGACTCGGACAGTCGACGGTCGGTTGTGGGTGGCAGATGGCGACGCCGGGCAGGTGACGATGTTCGACGTGGGCAGCGGGCGGACGCTGCAGACGATCAAGGTCGGGCCGGGGCTGACGGGGTTGGCTGCTACGCCGGATGGGCACTACCTGGTGCTGTCGAGCTCGACGCCCGATGCGGCGCTGTATGCAGTGGACTTGTTGGCCAGCGCGACTGGCAATGAAGGGCAGGCCGTCAAGAAGCTGGCGGTGCCCAGCGGTGTGTTGGCCATGGTAACTGGGGCAGAGATCACTCGCGCGTACGCCACGACGGGCGATGGCCATCTGCTGTATTGGGATCTGGCTGGGAATGCTGTTGTGCAATCGATCGCGGTAGGCCGGAATCCCGTGGGTCTGGCACTCGGCATAGCCCAGACAGGCGGCGCCGCGTCCGCCACGATTCCAGGCGGAGGAACGGCAGCGTCGCCTGGCGATCCGACAGCCGGCGGTGCTGCCGGTGGTGTTACGACAGCAGGCGCGGGCGCTTCGACGGCTGGCAACAGCACGTCCGCCGGCGGCACGACGACGGGCGCCGCCACGACAGGCACCACGGCGACCGGCGGCGCCACGACGGGGTCGACAGCGACCGGCGGCGCGACCACAGGCGGAACCACGCCCAGCGACATCGCCCCAGGCGGGACCACCACAGGCGGCACCACGACGGGCGCTCCGACAGGCGCGACCACAGGCGGGACTGCGCCAGGGACGACCTCCGCCAATGGGACGGCGCCGGGCGGCACCACGACGGGTGCG
>DASYKL010000733.1:0-2306 GCA_035995405.1 Chloroflexota bacterium | reverse complement strand
CCGAACGGATATTGGCCCGCTGTCCCTCGTTGCTTGCTCTTGGTCGCCTGGCCGGTCTGCACCATGAGCGCCTCGATGGCTCGGGTTACTTCCGCGCTGCCAGCGCCTCGCAGCTGTCACCCGCGGCCAGACTGCTGGCTGCCGCCGACGTGTATCACGCCTTGACGGAGCCTCGTCCTCACCGCCCTGCCCGCACCCCTGAACAAGCTGCGCAGGTACTTCGCGAGTAC
Source organism: Chloroflexota bacterium (assembly GCA_035995405.1). Classification (GTDB taxonomy): domain Bacteria; phylum Chloroflexota; class UBA6077; order UBA6077; family CF-72; genus CF-72. Next base: position 2,076 of record DASYKL010000733.1, on the reverse strand, counting down.
AGTGCGAACCAGCGACTCGATGCCACGGCGGTCGACGCGGTTCTCTTTGCAGCGGGGCACCAGAGCGAAGAACGTCGCAGGCGTCGCGAGTATCCCGGTGGACTCACGGCGCGCGAAATCGATGTCCTGCGGCTGGTCGCGCGCGGACGCTCCGACCGCCAGATCGGCGCCCAGCTGGTGGTGTCTGAACGCACCGCGCATCACCACGTCGAACACATCTACGACAAGCTGGGTGTCTCGACCCGAGCGGCGGCGGCGTTCTTTGCCATGCAGCATGATCTCGTCTCGGTCGAGCCAGCTGAAATGGGCTGAGTAGCCCATGTGCCGCGCCGGGCCGCGGCCTACGGTGACGACATCTCACGAGTTCGGGAGTCCACCACTTCGATGACCACCTCTGTCACCGACTCCAAAGCTATCGTTCGCCGCTTCATGGATGAGTACCTCAACGGGCGCGATGTGTCCGTAGCACGACAGGTCGTGACGGCCGACCACGTCGCTCACTTCGCCGGTATCCCGCAAACGTTAGATCTGCAAGCCTGGCTGCAGGTCAGCCAGGGCTACTTCGACGCGTTCCCGGATTTTCACCTGACAGTTCAGGACCTGGTGTCTGAAGGCGATCGCGTCGCCGTTCGGTGGACCTGGACCGGCACCCACCACGGCGCGTTCATGGGTACACCGGCGACCGGCAAGCACGTCGAAGGCGCCGGCATGGGCCTGTACCGAATCGCCGGCAGCCTCATCGCCGAACAATGGGTCACCGAGGACATGACTGCGCTGACGCGCCAGCTCAGCCAGGACCAGGGTGGCCGGCCGTGATTGCGCTCGACACGAGTGTGCCGCGCACGGCGCCCCAGACAAACGAGGTCGAAGGGATCCGCGGCCGTTACGCCGATCTGTGGCGCGCGATTGACGAGCTGCTCGAGCGGATCGGCACACATGATTGGTCTCGCCGCCATGGCAAGGACTGGACCTTCGGCGACGTACCCTTCCATCTGGCGTACTTCGACGCCGAAATCGTTTGCCAACCCATCGAGCGGCGCCACCCAACCGCCGACCTGGTTCACGCGCCGCTCATGGGCTCGATGCGCGAGATGGACGCTTGGAATGCTCGACACTTCCGCGAACGACCCGCGGGTCAAACCCCCGAGCACTCTCTGGCGCAGATGCGTGCCAGCCGTGCACAGGTTCGCGCGCTGCTCGACAGCGTCAGCGACGCAGAGCTCGATCAGCGCGTCTGGATTCCGTTGATCGGCTGCGGCTGGGTGCCCCTGCGGTTTGGGCTCCTGAGCGGGATCGGGCACACCTGGAGCCATTTCATTCAACTGCGCAGGTACCTGGGAACTCCAGCTGAAGCGGATGTAACGGCAGACACGACGCATAAGGCGATTGGCATGTTCGTCAGCTTGTTGCCGGTGGGTCTCGATCGCGCGGCTGCGGCGCGGCTCAAAGCGCCGTTCACGGCAGCGCTCGAGTTCAGCGGCCCGGGCGGCGGCTGCTGGGTCGTACGCGTCACACCCGACGGGCAATGCCGCGTCGATGAAGAGCCTGCCCCACGTGACGCAGCATTGACGCTGCGCCAGACACCCCAGACGTTCGAGTTGATGCGAGTCGACATGGCCAACCCGCTGTGGCTGCTGCTGAGTAGCCAGATCAAAATCCGCGGCTTTGCAGCGTTGGGCACGTTCGGCAAGCTATTCCCGAAGCCTGGCCTGGACACGCCCATCAAGCCGCTGTCCTCCTAGCCGTGGCGCGCGGCGGCCGAGGCGCGGGTCAGGTGCACCACCAAGTCGAACCAGCCGAGATGCCCCATCCACACCATCGTCAAAAACAGCAGGCACAGGGTGTGTGGTGCCACAAGCGTCCGGCAAGGATATGCTTGAGGTTCGCGTGGGGTGCTTACCGTGTAACGGTGACGGCACGGACAGCCCGGCGAGGGCTAGTGCCGGCGGCGATCCTGGAAAAGATCAGGATTTCCTGCGTCGACCTGTCCATTTCCTGCCTCGCTGTTCGTCTTACTTGCGCCTATGCAGGTAAATACGAGGAGGAAGCGATGAAGTACATCATGCTGATCTATCA
>DASYKL010000732.1:0-8752 GCA_035995405.1 Chloroflexota bacterium | reverse complement strand
CCCTGGCCAGTCGCGGCTACACCGTGACCGCAATGGATCCCTTGCCAGCCATGCTGCGCTTGACCGCCGCGCGCGCCGCGCGCCGCGGGCTCTCCAACCGAATACGGCTCATGCAGGGCGACGCCCATTTTCTGGCGTGTCACGCGGGGAGCTTTGGGGTGATTCTGGCTCTCGGAGTATTTCCCTGGTTGCACGCACCCGAGGCCGCTGCTGCCGAAATTGCCCGCGTGCTCGAGCCGAATGGTGTCCTGATCGCCAGCGCGGATAACCGCTGGCGAATCACGCAAATGCTTGATCCGAAGCTCAGTCCTATCCTGGCTTCCGCGAGACAACTGGCACGCCAGCTTCGTGGTGCATCACGACGTCTGCCCGACGAGCCGCCCCAGGCGCACTCGCGACGAGAATTTGACGCCCTTCTCACTACTGCTGGCCTGCACCCAATCGCGCATGGCACATGCGGATTTGGACCGTTCACCTGGCTAGGCGAACCGCTCGCGGGTGGCACCATCGGCGTGGGACTCGATCGTTATCTACAGCGCCGCGCAGATGCGGGCTGCTCTGCTCTGCGCATGGCTGGACAACACATTCTCACGGTTTGCTCAAAATCCTAAACTTTTGTCCAAATCCCCCTTGCGCTCATCCGTCGCGGGCGCTGTACGCTAAGCCGCTATGGAGGCAGCGTTGATAAGGGCGTACTGTACCCTTCCCCTGCACGGAAGTTTGTTACAGTTCGTAACGTCGAATCTGAATGCCGCACCAGTAGCGAAGAGTGGAGCGGATCAGGGTGGGCTTGCACGCCTCAGCTCGGGTCCCAGTTGTAGCTGCGTGGCGCCCGAGCGCTGACGTTTCCTGGGGCGACCAGCATGGCGATTCTTACAACGACCAGCGAAGGATTTCCGGAGTTGTTGCCGCATGGCGAGGCTGGTCAGAGTCTCGTTCTCGATGTCCACGTCAACGCGCTTTTCGCACAGCGTAGTTATCGGTACGTCAAACGCGCGATCGATTTGGCGGTGGCACTGTCGCTGTTGATCCTGGTGCTGCCTATCATGGTGGCAATCGCATTGGCGGTTTTCCTCGATTCGGGTGGCCCGGTGCTGTTTCGTCAGGCGCGGGTCGGCAAGTTCGGTCGGCCTTTCGAGATGCTCAAGTTTCGGACCATGCGTGCTGAGCGCCGCTGCCTCAATGATGGTCCGCCCAATGGTTTGGTGGACCGTCGCCAGCGGCACAAGTCCGTCGCAGATCCACGCGTGACGCGTTTCGGTCGATTCCTGCGACGAACGTGCCTTGACGAGCTGCCCCAACTCTGGAACGTGCTGCGGGGCGACATGAGCATGGTCGGACCGCGACCGGAATTGCCCAGCATTGTCGATCGTTACGAGCCCTGGCAGCACCAGCGGCATCTGGTCGCGCCTGGGATTACGGGGTGGTGGCAAATCAACCGGACCGCCGACCAACTAATGCACGAATCCACAGAGCTCGACATTTACTACGTCGAGCATCATTCCCTCGGTCTCGATTTGCGCATCCTGGCGGCGACCGTCGGGGCGGTGATTGACGGTCGCGGCGCCTACTGATGCTTCGCCAGCGGTCGAAGATCGTGGCGCTCGGGGTGCTGTGTGTCGCTGCCGTGGTGCTCCTCGTCGGCACGCTCTGGCTGAGATCGCTCGAGGCACGTGGTAAAGAGGCGCAGCAGCATCTGGTTGACGCACGTGCGGCCCTCTCGGGCGGGCTCGCGGGGGCCCTTTTGGAACCCAGCCAGAACGCGATCACCACTGATACGGCGCCGTCGCAACTGGCGGATGCGTGTACTGAAGCGGGTCGAGCTGACTCACTACTGACCGACATTAGTGGCCAGATGCGGGCCGTCATGCCCGCGGTACAGGCGCTAGGTCGTGTGCCTGGAGTCGGTGAACGGACTCGGACGCAGGCTGTCGCACTCGCTGCCGCGACGGACCTGGCCGCGGCTGGCGCCGCGCTTTGCCGCGGTGCCCAGCAGGTGATCGACGCCGCTGGTGGAGAGTCGGGGTCCGCGACGACGGGAGCAATACAGGCCCTCGTGGGTACTCGGCCGTACCTATCAGAGGCGGTCCAGCGTCTGGACGGCAGTCTCGCCGCCATAAATACACTGCCGGCGGGGGAGCTGGACGCGTCGACCACGGCAGGGCTGGAGGCATTGCGCCTGCGATTACCCGCGTTGATCGACTCATTGCGGGATACAGTCGCGCTTCTGGACGTGCTTGGTGCACCGGGCGAGCATCATTTCCTGCTGTTGTCGCAAAACCCGGATGAACTTCGGGCCACTGGTGGCTACATCGGCAGCGCCGGCGTGATCGCGCTAGACAACGGTACGGTGCGCTTGCTCGAGTATGGCAGCAGTCGCAGGTATGACACGCCCGCTGACGAGCGTGCGCCAACGCCGCGCCCGTTCAATACCTATCTCGGCGAATACTGGCAGTTCGCGGGCGCGAACTGGTGGGCTAACTTCCCCGACGTCGCCCGGCAATTGTCGTATTTCTACTCGCTGAGTCGTCCAGATAGCACCATCGACGGCGTGATCGCGTTGGATCAATTCGGGTTACAGCGACTTCTGGAAGCACTTGGACCAGTGGATGTGCCTGACTACGGCGAGCGCATCGCCGCAGAGGATCTGCAGGCGGCCCTTGATCGCCACGTTCACGCGGGTGACGGCAATGACGAGCTCGGCCGAAAGCAGTTCACCGCAGCCCTGTCCACAGCGGTGCTGCAGCAGTTATTGAAAGCGCCGCGACCGTTGTTACCGGCGCTCGCCGGCGCGACGCGGAACGCCCTGGAGCAGCAGCATCTCCTCATCTCGGTCTCGGATCCGACGGTGAGCGCCGTGCTCGCGAAACGGCACTGGGATGGCGCGGTGCTGCCGGTCGCTGGTGATGGATTGATGGTGATAGACACCGATGTCGTAGCCAGCAAGCAGAGCCAGGCGGTACGCCGCGACGTCGCGTACGCGGTCAACCTCGCACCAGGTGACGGGGCGTCAAGCGACGGGCCTCAGGCGACGACGACCATCACCTACACCAATAACTCCCACCCCAATCCGTTGGTCACCTATCTCACCGCATATCGCACCTTCGTGCGTGTCTACGCACCGGGGGGTGCAACGTTGACCGACACCAACGGCTTTAGCGGGCCCATCATGACCGACCAGGAGTGCGGCCGAGCCGTATTCGGCGGCGAGGTTGAGATCCCCGAGGCCAGTACCACTCAGGTGACCCTCAAGTACCGACTACCGTCCAGAGTTGAGGATCAGCAAGGTTACGATCTGCTGGTCCAGCAGCAGCCAGGCGTGCCCGCTGGTCATATCGCGGTGACGGTGACCCGTGGTGCAGTCACCTCGCAGAGCCAGGGCGAGAACGTACCCGGCCGTCAGTTCCACTGGCGGCTAGCTCGCACGAGCGACGCCGTGCTCAGCGAGACGCCTCCACCGCAGTCGGGTGGGAGCACATGTTCAAGACCGCTTGTAGAGGCGTCGCCGATCGCGCCGCCGGTGTGGCTGGACGTGCCGTCAGCCAAGATTTCAACCCCGATCGTCGACCTTGGTGTCGGCGCTGACGGCATTATGGAGGCGCCGCCAACGCCGGATGTGGTCGGTTGGTACCGCATGAGCGCACGCGCTGGACAGCCGGGCAACTCCGTCCTGGCGGGCCATGTTGATTGGGGTCAGAACACGGCTGTTTTCTGGGGTCTCCGCAATCTCGAGCCTAGCGACGCGATCGTCGTACACGGCACGGATGGTGTCCTGCACCACTACGTCGTACAGTGGAATCGAGTGTTTTCTCGAACTGATGCCGCCGCAACCGAGTTCGTGCGCGGTTCAGATCAACCTCTACTGACGTTGATTACTTGCGACGGTGTCTACGATCGTTCGTTACGCGACTACTCGGATCGGCGCATCGTTCGCGCCGTGCTGGGCGAATAAAGGTGGACGCTGATCGTTGCGCGAAGGGAGTACGCATGAAACGTAATAGCTTGGTGCGCGCTGGTGTGGCAGTGAGTGTAATCGTTGTGTTTGGTCTTTCGGCCCCGAGCTTGGCAGGAGCCCAACAAGCCTCTGGAGGCAATGCGCCAATTGGTGTTCAGCCACCTGCCGCGCCAGTTACACCAGCGGGTGTGCAAGCGCCGGCGCCGGTGCAGCTGCCACGTACTGGCAACCCTGATGGTGATATCGCCAGTGCGCCGCCATACGCCCTGGCTGCCGTGGTGATGGCTGCGGGCGGGGCGCTGGCCCTGTTTCGAGTTCGACGGCGTCGGTTTTCCAGCTCCTTCCCGCGGCTGAGGCAACAGTGAGTCCTCCCGCACTACTAGGGTTCTTGAAGCGCTGGTGGTTACTGCTCCTGGCGGGGCCGCTCCTTGCCGGCCTCGCTGGTTACGCTTTTGTTGGTCGAATTTCGCCGGTGTACCAGGCAACGACGACCCTGCTGGTGAATCGCGGCAGCGTCAGTACGACCGGTGTCGACGATCCGACGGGCGCGGAGCAGCTCGCGCGGACCTACGCCGAAGCGCTCAAGACCCGACCGGTCCTGGACGCGGCGGCGCAGCGAATCGACCAACCAGAGCTAGCCAGGGACCTGGCTCAGGCAGTCACGGTTCGGACGATCAGTGGCACGCAGCTTTTGCGGGTCAGCGTTGAAGACCGCAGTCCGGGCCGCGCGGCCGACCTCGCCAACGCCGTCGTGGCGGTGTTCACCGATCAGAATCTGGAGATGCAAGCGAGTCGCTACGCCGCCAGCCGTCAGAGCCTGGAGCAGCTCGTTAGTTCGCTCCGCACTGAGCTTGATACGCGAAGCACGGAGCTCCAGCAGCTGCGCGCAACTCTACCCGCTGGGGATCCGCAACTGGCGCGGGTCGAAAGCGAGTTTGCTCAGCTGCAAGCGGCCTACGGCGACAGCGTTCGCACGTTCGAGAGTTTGCGGGTTGGTGAAGCGCGTGGCTTGAACAGTGTCACTGTCGTCGAGCCAGCCATCGCCGCGACCGACCCTATTCGGCCAAATCGCGTGCAGACAACGGCCCTGGCAGTGCTGGCGGGGCTGGTTGCAGTGATCGTCGCAGCGAGAGTCATCGACGTGCTGGACGACGGCCTGGGTAGCCGCGAGCGCCTGGCGACGCTAACCGGGCTGCGAACGCTTGGCACTATTCCGCGTTGGCGCAAAGCTGATTCCGGTCTGGTAGCCACCATGGCGCAGGGCGCGTCCGCCGATACCGAAACGGCGCGGGCGGCTGAGGGATACCGGCTGTTGTTCAGCCGTATGATGATTTCGCAGCGCGACCTGGCAGCGGACGACCAGCCGCGGATGGCGATCATGGTGACCAGCGCACGGGTCGAGGAAGGCAAGAGCCTGACCGCCGCTAACCTGGCCGCTGTCTTTGCCGAAGCAGGTCGCCGCGTGATCCTGGTAGACACGGATGTCTATCGGCCGAGTCAGATGAAGCGGTTTCAACTCCCGAGCGGCGGCGGGTGGTCCACCGTTCTCGTTGGGCCAGCGACGGACGTCAGCCCGTTGCTGCGAGATACCAGCGTGCCAGGGCTGCAGATCTTGACCTCGGGCTCAACTCCTGCCGCGCCATCAGCAGTGTTCGGTTCCCGCAATCTGGCGAGGACCGTGGCGGAGTTGCGCCAACACTGCGACGTCGTTATCTTCGATTGTCCGGCTGTGCTGAATCAGCCGGATGTTGCTCTGCTCGGCCAACATGTAGATGGCGTATTGCTGGTCGTCGATGCGCGCACATCGCACGCGGGCGAGGTCCACCAAACCGTGGAGCTGCTGAAGCAGGCCGGCATAGCCGTGTGGGGCGCGGCGCTAAATCGCGTGTCGAAACGCCATTTAGACTACGTGGCGTACCACCGTACCAGTGACCAGAGCCAATCAGCCCCGGGCGAAGAGGCGAAGGCGACCAGCAACTCGGTCCGTGCGGCGCGAGGTCAGGCCTCGTGATTCCCACTCCTGACGTATCGGCTTCTGGGTATCGCGACGAACCGCTCCCGCCGCGTTACGCGGTAGCTGGCGTCCTGGCGAGCGCGACCACGTACGGTGACGCCACGCGGCACATCGTACGTGCTGCCGCGGGCCGGCGCAGTTTGCTCGTCGCGGCGACGTCAGTCCATGGCGTGACGATTGCTGCGAGTGATCCGCAGTTCCGCGTCCAGCTGAATGCATTCGATGTCATTACGCCGGACGGTCAGCCAATTCGCTGGGGATTGAATCTGCTTCACGGTGCGGGACTCGCAGAGCGGGTGTATGGGCCAACGCTCATGCTGCACGTGTGTCAGGCTGCGGCAAATGCTGGCTTGAGCGTGTACTTCTACGGCAGCAGCGACGCTGTCCTGGAGCAGCTGGCGGTAAAGCTGCGAGAGCGGCTGCCAGGGTTGCGCATTGCGGGCTCTTGTTCGCCACCATTTCGAGCTGCCACTCCGGCCGAAGAGCGCGCAGATGCCGAGGCCATCATCGAGTCTGGTGCACACATCGTGTTCGTCGGACTTGGTTGTCCACGGCAAGAGCGTTGGGCATTTGGTCAACGCGAACGCCTGCCGATGCCAATCGTTTGCGTTGGCGCAGCTTTTGATTTTCATGCTGGCACGCTGCGGCAGGCGCCTACGTGGATGCAGCGGCGTGGGCTGGAGTGGGCTTTTCGCCTGGGAATGGAGCCACGCCGGTTGTGGCGGCGATATATGCGCGCGATTCCGATCTTCGTATTTTTGCTTGGGCGCCAGTACATCGCATCACGACGTCGTGGGAACGCGGTTACATCGTCCATTTGAAGATTCCCGCACTTGATACCAGGAGGGGTATTTAGCCATGCACATCAGCGACAATTCGTCATACAAGGCCCGGATACTCGTGACCGGAGCGGGTGGCTTCATTGGCCACCACCTTACGAAATACCTTGTTGAGCGCGGGTACTGGGTGCGTGGCGCTGATATCAAGGAACCTCAGTACGAACCAACTCGCGCGCATGAATTCTTGTCGCTCGACCTGCGGCGTTGGGAAAACACGCTCACCGCGACTGAAGGCATCGATGAGGTCTACAACCTGGCGGCCAATATGGGCGGGATCGGCTTCATTGAGTCGCACAAGGCTGAGATCATGCGTGACTCGGCGCTGATCAACCTGCACATGATTGAAGCCGCACGGGTAAATGCCGTTAAACGGTTTCTCTTTTCATCGTCGGCGTGCGTCTATCCCGGCTATCTGCAGCAAAGTACAGATGCAACTCCGCTCAAGGAGGAGGATGCTTATCCAGCCGACGCCGAGGACGGCTATGGTTGGGAGAAGCTGTTCATGGAGCGTCAATGCCGCCATTACCGCGAGGACTATGGGCTGGAGACGCGCATCGTACGCTTCCATAACATCTTCGGCGAGCTTGGCGCATACGATGGCGGGCGGGAAAAATCGCCAGCCGCGATCTGTCGCAAAGTAGCATTGGCTGAGCCCGGCGGAAGCATCGACATTTGGGGCGATGGCGAGCAGACTCGATCCTATTGCCACGTCCAAGATTGCGTTGAGGGCATTTTCCGATTGATGCGCAGCGACTACCCGCACCCACTCAACCTGGGCACAGACCGTCTGGTGACCATCAATGAGCTGGCGGACATCGTGTGCAATATCGCCGGTAAGACGTTGTCCCGCTCGCACGACCTGACCAAACCACAGGGCGTGCGCGGGCGGAATTCCAACAATACTCGATTGCGTGAAGTTCTCGGCTGGGAACCGCAAATGACTCTCGAGGAGGGCCTCGGCCGAACCTACCGCTGGATTGAGGGCGAGCTGCGCGCTGCTGGCCGCATTTCGAATGCAGACGCTATGCAACTGGCGTAACGCCGCCGACGAGTTACGCCACCAGGTGAAAGAGGTAGCGCCGGACCTTTGCGCCCGGCGCTCGCACCTCGAAACAACAACGCGGGTCTACAACGCCAACCGTTGAATAGCTACTGATCTCGAATCTCAGCGGGTCAAACTGGCGTTCCACTTGCGCTGCGAGCGACTCATCTTCGACGGTGACATACGCGTAACGTGCCCCCACTTGCTGCATACGCGCGATAATTGCGTCGGTCGACAGCGAGGCTGCGGTAGTCGGCAAAACGACCAGAAGTCGCATCTGTCTAGGGCCTAACAGCGGATAATCGGACGAGTCGGCATTGCGCATGTCCCCGCGATCGAACACCAGAGGCTCGGACTCCGGAAGTGCTTGTAACGTCGGGTCCAAACCCCAGGCGTGGTCGTAGAACGCCGCGCGTTCCGTAGGAAAGCTAGCCGTCAGGAGCAGAATTTGATCCACCGTCACCGCGGCTGAGAAGACGGTCGCGAGGCCCACGATCAAACTGGCCAGGTAGCGCTGGCGACGAGGCGCTGCTAGGACAAACCAGGGCACGAATGCGCACGAGAGTCCCGCGAGCCCCAACAAGAAACGCGGATCGTGACGCGTCAGCCACCACCAGCCGGCTAGCGTCGCCGCGGCGGTCACGCCATAAACCACAAGCGGACCTCGCCGCTGCCGGCCGACCGTCAACGCCAGACCTGGCAGCGCCGCGACAAGGACGACAGCCCCAAATCCAGACTGGTCCGTGTGACTCTCCAAAAGTGGATAGAGCAGCCACGCCACGGCACCCGGAAGGCCGAACGTATCGCCACGACCGACATACTGCGAATCTCGCGTGGTGAATGTCGTCTGATCCAAGCCTGTCAGACCGAGCGCAGCGATCGCCGCGGGGTACACCGGATTG
>DASYKL010000731.1:0-6501 GCA_035995405.1 Chloroflexota bacterium | reverse complement strand
GACGGGCTCGAGCATCGACCCGCCCACCGCCGGCGGGCCTGACGGCAACTAGCAGCTTCAGAGTCAGGAGCCGCCACCGGCGAGTGCCGTTGCCGCACCAGCCCCCGTCCGAAGGTCCAGGCTCGACGGGCTGCGCTGGCGCTCGGATCGGCCAGGGCGGCTGGCGGCGATTAGCTTCGCGGCAGCTTTGCTAGCCAGGCGTTGGTGGCCCTGGGGCTTGCAAGCTGGACCACTGTCAGGTGGGCGTATGCCGGGCGGCGGAGCTCGGTCGGAAACTCACGGCGGTAGCGCGGATGTGTCTGCAGCGCCCAGCGGAACAGTCCTTCTGACTCGAACAGTTGCGGCCAGAAGCGTTCGCGGTTGATACCCCAGAGCAATTCGCGGCGCAGGGTCCGTAGAGCGGTACGCCGGAACAGTCGCCACATGATGAGCGGCAGCTCGTAATCCAGCCAGACCAGCGTGTCGGCCGCGCTCCAGACAATGTCGCGGCTAAGCGAATAATTGCCATCCACGACCCACCGCTCGCACTGCACTTCCTCGGTCAGGCGACCACGGAACTCGTCAGGCGCTGACTTGGTCCAGTTCGGTCGCCAGTACAGGCGATCCAACTCGACATGCGGCAGGTCGAGCCGATCGCTGAGCGCCCTGGCCAGAGTGGTTTTGCCAGAGCCCGTGACGCCGATGACGGCGACCCGCCTCACCCCGGCGGACGACCGGGTATATACCCGCGCGAACGATCGATTGGACCCATGAGGCCGACGGCCACGCCATCGGGGTCACGGACGATCGCATAGCGCGCTCCCCAGAACGCGTCGTATGGCGCCTGGACCGTCGCATGACCCGCGCTGGTTACCCGCTGGTAGGCCTGGTCGACGGCATCCGCGGACGGGTACGCCAAGCCGAGGATCGGGCCACGGACTGGCGCGTCGGCAGCAGCAGCGGGAGTGTACTGACGAGCCATCGCCTGGCTGTCCCACTCGAGCATGACCTTGTGCGGCGAGAAAGTGGCATCACTGTGGCGCGCACCCGACGCGGGCGGAAATTCGTCACCGTCTGTGACAGCGATGCCCAGCAGGCGGTAGAACGCGAGCGAGGCGTGCCAATCACGAGCGATCAGGTTGACCTGATTCACGACGGGTCGTTGTGTCTCGTCCATGCCGTTTGTTGTATCGGGCTGTCTTAGCGGGCCGCGGCAACCGCGGCGAGCGGTGCGGACGTGACGCGCTGCGCCTGTAGCTCGGCGCGCAGCGCCAGCTCGGCGGCCAGAAACGCGTGTGCCTGGCTCATCGCCGTCTCGGTCCGATTGCGAATGTCTTCGAGCAGCAGCCGTCCATACGGCAAATCGACCTGCGTGCAATCGACGTACTCGGTGGTGCGTTGGTCGACGAAAAAGAGGTGGGCGGGGCCAGGCCGGCCGGCGATGTCGATGTTTTTGCGCACTTCGATGAACCCGTCGGTACCCAGAATCGTGACGCGGCCGTCGCCCCACGAGGCCAGACCGGCTGGGGTGAACCAATCAACCCGGAAATAGCCGGTGCCGTTGTTGCCGCGCACGAGGGCATCGCCGAAGTCCTCGAATTCAGGCGTCTCAGGATGCGCCAGGTTGCCCACCTGCGACGCGACGACTTCGAATGCCGTGGAGCCGGTGAAGTGGAGGAAATGGTCAGCCTGGTGAGCACCGATGTCGGTCAAAATGCCACCGTAGCGCTCGCGTTCGTAGAACCACGCCGGGCGCTTGTGGGCCGCATGGCGGTGCGGACCGAGGCCGACGGTCTGTAACACGCGGCCGATGGCACCAGCCTGGACCAGCGCAGAGGCTTTGACCATGGCTCGATTGCGCAACCGCTCGCCATAGTCAATGCCATAGATGCGGCCGGTTTGGCGCTGCACGCGTCGGGCGTGCTCCAGATCTTCGAGTTGGGTGAAGGCCGGTTTGTCGCTGAGAAAATCTTTGCCGTGCTGCATGGCCGCGATGCCGAGCGGCCCGCGCTCACTGGACACTGCCGCGCTGGCGATCAAGTGAATGGCCGGATCCTCGAGGAGACGGTTCAGCTCGGTTGTGCGTTGGGCCTGCGGAAACTGTTCACGGAATGTGGCAGCCAGGTCGTCGTCGTCGCTGTGAAAGCCGGCCAGGTCCGCGCCCGCCGTGAGCAGGAATTGCGTTATCTCGAAGATGTGCGGGTGGTTGAGGCCGATGACCCCGAACCGAACGGGAGATGGCGTGGCCATGGAGCTGGGTCCTCCTCCTGCTTAGACTAACGCCGCGAGCGATGCGCGGATCAGCAGGTGAAATGGCACCGGCTGCTTGCGCTGGCCAGCGAGGCCAGCGAGGGTCGTTTTCAATGCGAGTGGAGTGCCTCGAAGGCACGGACGTAGGCAACGACCGCCTCCCGCACGCGCAGCCCGGCCGCATCGGCACGCGGCGCGATATCGGCGGGCAGCGGCTGCTGCAAGGCGATCCCGGCCACCTGCAGCGCTTCGGACTCAGCGCCGACCAGCTGAACCAGGGCGTCGAGCAGATTGGTCGATGGCCCAGACGTCCGCTGCGCCGCATCCAGCACCTGGGCCAGGTCCGGCATCGAGGTCGGGAACAGGGCGTGGGGCAGACCGGCAGCGCCGACGGTCAACGGGACGGACCACAGCATCAAATTGATAGCGAGCCCGAAGGTCGCCATGAACAGAGGGACTCGCAACATTCGTTGGGATTCAAACGCCCCCCAGTTGGGGGAGTGTCGCGCCCCGGTTGAGGGGGGATTACGCCGTCGCGACAGCGGCTGCCGATTCCAAGCCAAGCTCGATGACCGCCGCTTCGCGCATTTTGTACTTCTGGATCTTGCCCGTGGCGGTCATCGGAAAGCCATCGACGAACTTCCAGTAGCGGGGAATCTTGTACGTCGCAATCTTGCCACGGCAGAACCCCTCCAGCGCTACTGACGATACATTCACGCCGTCACGGAGTTTGACCCAGGCCATGATCTCCTCGCCGTAACGCTCGCTCGGCACTCCGATTACCTGCACGTCGCTGACGTCGGGGTGGGTGTACAGAAACTCCTCGACCTCGCGCGGATAGACGTTCTCACCGCCGCGGGGGATCATGTCCTTGATCCGTCCAACGATCTTGACGTACCCGGCTTGATCTATCGTTGCCAGGTCGCCGGTATGCATCCAGCGCGCGGCATCGATTGCCTGGATCGTGGCGTCAGCATTGTTCCAGTAGCCGAGCATGACGCTGTAGCCACGCGTACAGAGCTCACCCGACTGACCGCACGGCACGACCTCGCCACTGGCCGGGTCGACGATCTTGATCTCCACATGGGGATGGACTCGGCCCACCGTCGACACACGGGTGTCCAGTCCATCGTCGGTACTGCTCTGTGTGGACACGGGAGCCGTTTCGGTCATGCCATAGCAAATCGTGACTTCCGGCATGTGCATCATCGAGCTGACTTTCTTCATCACCTCGACAGGACAGGGTGAGCCGGCCATGACGCCTGTGCGCAACGAGGAATAGTCGAATTCTGAGAAACGCGGATGATCCAGCTCGCCAATGAACATCGTCGGGACGCCGTAGACGGACGTGCAGCGTTCGGCCTGAATTGTTTCGAGGACCGCGAGTGGCTCGAAGCTCTCGGAGGGCACCACCATGCACGAGCCGTGGGAAGTGCACGCCAGGTTGCCAATGACCATGCCGAAGCAGTGGTAGAAGGGCACCGGGATACACACGCGGTCGTGCTCGGTGTAATGCAGCGTCTCGCCGATGAAGTAGCCGTTGTTGAGGATGTTGTGGTGGGACAGCGTGGCGCCTTTCGGGAAGCCCGTCGTACCCGAGGTGTACTGGATATTGATGGGCTCATCGAATTGCAGGGACAACTCGACAGCGCTCAGGTCGGCGGGGTCCACTCGACGCGCATCGGCGAGCAGCAAGCTCCAGTCGTCATCGATGACGAGTATCTGCTGCAAATCAGGGCACTCGTCGCGGATCGAGCGGACCATGTCCACGTAACTGGTGGAGCGGAACGCGCGCTGGAGCAGCAACATGCTGGCACCCGACTGCTGCAGCGCGTAGCTCAGCTCGGCGCTCTTGTACGCCGGATTGATGTTGACGAGGATGGCGCCGATGCGAGCCGTGGCGTACTGGACAATGACCCATTCGAAGCGATTCGGCGCCCAGATGGCCACCCGATCGCCTTTGGCAACGCCTCTGGCGAGCAGGCCGAGCGCCGCCTCGGTGACCTGGCCCCACAACTCGGCGTAAGTTGCGCGGTAGTTCTGATGTCTGACGACCAGCGCTTCGCGGTCCGGGTAGCGCTCGACGGTGCGGCGCAGGTTGGCGCAAATCGTCTCGCCGAGAAGTGGCACCGGACTCGCGCCGTGGACATACGACAGCACTGGCATGGCTGGCTCGCCTCCCAACCGCCAGGCTACGTCAGGCGTTGCGCGCCGGGAAGAGGACCACCTCCCGTAGGCTTCCCGGTGTGTACGACGGGATCATCATTGGTGGAGGACACAACGGGCTGGTTACGGCGGCGTATCTGGCCCGCGCTGGTTGGCACGTGCTCGTCCTCGAGCGACGGCATGTTGTCGGTGGCGCGTGTGTTACAGAAGAGCTGTTTCCGGGCTACCGCGTCTCGAGCGCGGCGTACCTGGTCAGCCTGTTGCAAGAAAAAGTGGTACGCGACCTGGAGCTGCGTCGATTCGGCTACGAGGTGTTGCCGAAGGACCCGGCCTACTTCGCCCCCTATCTGGACGCTCGGCACATGTTCATGTACGCCGATCAGCGCCTGACGCAGCAGGAATTAGCCAGGTTTTCGAAGCACGACGCGGCGCGCTATCCGGCGTACGAACAGTTCATCGAACGCGTCGCACGCTTCATCGAGCCGATGCTTCTCCAGGCGCCGCCCAACGTGCCGCCGCGCAAGCCAGGAGACTTTGCAGCATTGAGCCGGCTCGGCCTCCGCCTGATGCGGATGCGCCCCGCGGAAATCGGCCAACTGGCCAGGATGTTTACGTCGAGTGCGCGCTCGATCCTTGACGACTGGTTCGAGTCTGACGAACTGAAGTTGGCTCTGGCGACAGACGGCGTCATCGGCACCAACGGCGGTCCATCGTCACCCGGAACTGCCTATGTTCTGCTCCACCACGTCATGGGTGGCGTTGGCGGCGTCCGCGGCCTGTGGGGTTTTGTGAGAGGCGGCATGGGAGCGCTCAGCGAAGCGCTACGGCGATCGGCTGAGGCAGCCGGTGCCGATATTCGGACGAATGCCGAAGTGGCGCGTGTCCACGTCCGCGACGGCCAGGCGGTCGGCGTCGTGATGGCCGATGGCAGTGAATATCGCGCGCGAGTCGTCATCTCGAATGCGGATCCGCGGCGAACGTTCCTCGGCCTCGTCGATCGCCGCCATTTACCAACCGAGTTCCTGAGCCAGATCGAGGCGTACCGCTGTGAGGGCTCGTCGTTCAAGATCAATCTCGCGCTTGGCGAACTACCGAATTACACCGCGCTACCGGGCACCGAGCTTGGTCCACAACATCGCGGCACAACCCACATCTGCGCCAGCCTGGACACGCTGGAGCGTGCCTGGGACGATGCCAAGTACGGCCAACCATCGCGTGAGCCGTTGCTGGAGATCACGATACCGACGGCGTACGACCGCTCACTGGCGCCGCCGGGCAAGCACGTGATGTCGATCTTCGCTCAGTACGCGCCGTATCGGTTGGCGGGCAACGGCGCCTGGGATGCAGCCACCAAAGATGCGTTCGTCAACCGCGCCGTTAACCTCCTGGCGCAATACGCGCCGAATGTCAAAGGCGCAATCGAGCATGTCCATGCGCTGTCGCCGCTAGATCTCGAGCAGGAGTTCGGCCTGACTGGCGGCAACATTTTCCACGGCGATTTGAGCTTGGACCAGTTGTTTGCGCTGCGGCCAGTCGCTGGTTGGGCACGGTACGAGACGCCGATTCACGGTTTGTACCTGTGCGGCTCCGGCACCCACCCGGGCGGCGGAGTGACCGGCGCACCTGGCCACAACGCTGCACACCGCATCCTTTCTGCTGTCCCACGAACCCGCTCCGGGTACGCTGCACGCAGATGATTCGCGCCACCGGCCTGGTCAAAATCTTCGACCTGGCTGGCGGCGTGCGCGCCGTCGATGACCTGTCGTTCAACGTCGAACCAGGCCAAATCTATGGCTTGTTGGGTCCCAACGGCGCGGGCAAGACCACCGCCATGCGACTCCTGAGCGCACTCCTCCGCCCGACCGCCGGAACAGCCGTCGTGGCTGGCTTTTCGGTCGACGAACAGCCACGCGAGGTCCGCAAACGCACTGGCATCCTGACCGAGGTACCGGGACTCTATTTGCGGCTCACTCCGCTGGAGTATCTCGACTTTTTCGCCAGTATGTATGGCTTGCGTGATGGTCCAAAACGCGCCGCCCGCGTCGAAGAGATGCTGCGTCTCGTGAATTTGTGGGACCGTCGTCGCAGCGTCATGCGGACGTTCTC
>DASYKL010000730.1:0-3071 GCA_035995405.1 Chloroflexota bacterium | reverse complement strand
GGTGCTCCTCGGCGCGGTGCTGATCGCGTTCGCCTGCGGCTGCTCGGAAACGGCTATGACGGCGCTGGTAACGGCGCTCGGCCTCGGCGTGGTCGTGACGGCGTGGCGTGCTCGCGGGGTTGAGCGACGCCCGCTCCTGGTAACGCTCAGTGTGGCCTTCGTTACCGCGTTGGCGAGCTGCGCCGTGGTCGTGGCTGCGCCAGGGAATACCGCTCGCCTGACCTACTTCACGCGGCCACCGCTCGCGCTGGCGATGGTCGAGATGACCTGGTTCCCCTTCTTCTGGGCCTTCAACCTGGCGCTGCGCGCACCGGCGTTCGTCGTTCTCGGCTATGCCATTGCGCGCTGGATCGGCCATCTCGCCCCATTCGCTGACGGCGCAAAGCAGCATGCCGCCGCCCGCCGGCTCGTCCTTATCACCGGTTACTTGACGATCGCCGCCTCAGGCGCGCCTGCCTTTTACGTCGGCGGCGCCATCCCGCCACCGCGCGCCCAGATTATTCCCCAGTTCGTCCTGCTGGCTATGCTGATGGGCTGCGGCTTCCTCGACGGACTCGATAGTCGCTTGCCCTCGCGCACGTCGAGGCGGTGGCCATTCGCCTCAATCAAGGTGATTCGCACCGCCGGCTTGGTCCTCGTCAGTACCACCTCGCTGCTGACCGCATTCCAATTGATCCAACAATGGCCTGCGCTATCGGCGTACGCCGCGAGCCTGGATGCCGTCGATGAGGCCGCCCGCGCAGCCCAATATCAAGGCGCCACGTCGCTGGTGGTCGATCCGATCAGCAAGCCGTCACTGGTTGGGATCGATGACCTGGGCCCCGACGCAAGCGCCGGCCCCAACAGCTGTATGGCCGGCTATTACGGCCTGCAGTCCATCGCCACGCGAGACTCCCAGGCCTACTCCGACTTCAGGAGTTAGCCGCCGCGCCGTGGTGTCCAGTGATCGACTGATGGCCGAAGCTGGGCCTCCAGCTCCGGTCCAACCGCGAGCGCCATCTGCACCCGCTGACCGCACCAACACAAAGCGGGCCGATCAGGCGCCCGGCCGCCATCCTGATGACGGTGAAGGAGTTGGCCAGCAGCGCTCGAGGAGAAACCGTCAGCCCAGTTGCGCCAACCTCGGCCCGCACCCGGTTCCCCGGCGCCACGTACAGCACGGTGAGTGTCAACAAAAGCTGCAAACGTGCGGTGCGGCCGATAGTTGCTCGTGGGCCGTGCCCAGGATCGCGCCTGCGGCACCGAGCACGACCACATTGCGCAGCGGCATCGTCTGCACGGTGAAAAAAAGCAGGCGAGCCAAACGGCAGCGAGCGCCAGCGGCAATGCGTACTGGAGTCCGCCGCTCAGCCAGAACACTCCCTCGGCCAGATACGGAGCCAATCCAAACCGCATCGCCGCCAGTCCTGGCGCAGGCGCCGAATGCGACGGGTCCTAGTAGAGCCAGCCGCTGATGCAGCTCCGGGTGGGCGTAGACCACTCCAGCGAGCACCTCAACGAGCAATCGCCCCGACCAGGCGGGGTAGCGCATCCCGGCGCAGACCCATTGCGCGCAACGGTATTCCAATTGGCGTAGTCGTCCGGCGCCGGCCACACATTCAGCCCCAGCACGATCAGCGGCATCACCGTCACCAAAAACAGCCCCGCAGCGAGGACCGTCAACACGCACGCAGCATCGCGCCACATGACCCCGCCGAGCGCGTGTCGCGATCGCAGCAAGGCATCAGTCAACCGGCAACATCGACGCACTCAAGAGCTCCTCAGCGGCGCCCCATCTCGACGAGGGCGGCTATGGCCGGCTCTCCACTCGGCGAACCACCAGCACGCCTGGCCCATTGAGCTCAAAAGCTCAGCCGCCGCCGAAGACGTCCTTCACTTTGTCGAAGAAGCTTTTGTTTTCGGTGGGGGTGTTGGCGCTGCTGCCGAACGTGGCGCTCAGTTGTTTGAAGAGCTTCTTTTGCTCTTCGGTCAGGTCGGCTGGGGTGCGGACCTTGACGTGGACCTGGAGGTCGCCGCGGCCGTGCTCACGCAGGAACGGCACGCCTTCGCCGCGCATGCGGATGATGCGGCCACTCTGGGTGCCGGCGGGGATTTTTAGCGGCAGCTCTTTATTGTCTAACGTGGGAACCGAGAACTCGTCGCCCAGCGCAGCTTGAGCTACGTTGATGGGGACTTCCAATAACAGGTCGTTGCCCTGGCGCTTGAAGAAACGATGCGGCTGGACGTGCAGCACGACATACAGATGCCCCGGCACGCCACCGCGCGGGGCCGGCTCACCCTGGCCTGTCAGACGTAGCTGGATGCCCTCGTCGGCGCCTTGCGGCACGTCGACCTGGACGGTTGTCTTGGCCCGCAGTACACCACGACCCTGGCAGTCGTGGCACGGGTCGGAAATCATCTGCCCTTCGCCGTTGCAGCGATCGCACAGCGTGACGTTGACAAACTGGCCGAAGATCGACTGCTGCATGCGTCTGATCTCGCCGCTGCCTTCGCACTTGGTGCACTTCGTCGGCTGACTGCCAGGCTCCATGCCGTTGCCGGTGCAGCGAGCGCAGGTGGCGTGCTTGGTCAGACTGATCTCTTTGGTGACACCGAAGACCGCCTCTTCCAGGCTCAGGTGCATGTCGTAGCGGAGGTCCTGACCACGCTGGACACGCTGGCGGGCGCCGCGTTGACCAGGCGAGCCAAAGAACGACTCAAAAAGGTCCTCGATCGAGAGCCCGACAAAGTTGCTGAAGTCGACGCTCGCCCCGCCGCCGTTGCGATCGAACGCCGAGTGCCCGTAGCGGTCATACAAACTCCGTTTCTCGGCGTCTGACAGGACCTGGTACGCCTCGGTCGCTTCTTTGAAGCGCTCGGTGGCCTCAGGCGCGCTGTTGCGATCGGGGTGGTATTGCAGCGCGAGCTTGCGGTACGACTTCTTGATGTCGTCGTCTGAGCAGGTGCGGCTGACGTTCAGGACTTCGTAGTAATCGCGCTTGGTGGTTGAGCGGGCCATAGTCGGGAGTGCAGAAACCTTAGCGTAGTCTGAGGCAGATTGGCGTAGTTACGGACGTCAAGGCATCACGAGC
>DASYKL010000729.1:0-11665 GCA_035995405.1 Chloroflexota bacterium | reverse complement strand
TGAATACTCGAGTGGCCACGCAGCGCGAGCAGTCCACCACCTGGACGTCCGATATTGCCAAGCAGCAATTGGATGATCGCTGCGCCACGGATCATCTGCACGCCAGTGGTGTGGTGTGTCCAGCCGACGGCGTAGCACCAGGCGGTCGTTTTGTCCGGTCCCGAGTTGCGGCAGATCGCGTCGGCGACGCTCAGAAAGGTCTCCCGCGGACAACCAGTGACGCGTTCGACAAGCTCAGGTGTATACACGGCATAGTGGCGACGCATGATCTGGTACACGCAGCGGGGGTCCTGCAGCGTCGGATCGCGCGGTGGCGGCTGGTCCGCCAGCTTGTGCTCCTTCTGCCGCTGGCGCACGGGATCACCGCTTTCGTGGCTGTAATGCTCGGCGAACGTCGCCGGTATGTCCATGCCGCGGTACTGCCAGGTGTCGGTGTCGTAGTCCACCTTGTCTGGCTGCCAGCCGGAGAACACGCCGTCCAGCTCGCTCGCGTCCTGGAAGTTGTCTTCGATGATGGTGGAGATGTTGGTGTAATTCAGGACGTATTCTTTGAACCACAGATCGCGTTCGAGGATGTGGTTGATCAGTCCGCCGAGAAACGCGACGTCCGATCCAGCCCTCAGCGGTGCGTAGATGTCCGACAGCGCAGAGGTCCGCGTGAAGCGCGGATCGGCGTGGATGATCGTCGCGCCGTTGCGTTCTTTGGCTTGCAGGACGAAACGAAAGGCGATCGGGTGGTTTTCGGCCATATTGGAACCCATGATCACCACGCAGTCCGCATTGGCGAGATCCCACTGCGGATTGGTTGCCGCGCCTCGGCCGAACGTGGCGCCCAGACTGGGCACCGACGAGCTGTGTCATATGCGGGCCTGGTTCTCGATAAAGACCATGCCCAGTCCGCCACCACACAGCTTCTTGATCAAGTAATTTTCTTCGTTGTCGAGCGTCGCGCCACCCAGCTCCGCGATCGCCATGGTGTGGTTGACGATGGTACCGTCGGGCAGCTCGCGGACAAAGGTCTCGTCGCGGGTTCGCTTGACCAGCTGGGCGATTCGCTCCATCGCCCAATCGAGCGAGACTTCCTCCCAATGCTCGCCATACGGTCGCCGGTATTTGACTTTCGTCAGGCGATTCGGATTCTGTAGCCAGCTGATGGTGGCGGCGCCTTTGGGGCACAGCGTGCCCTGGTTGATCGGACTGCGCGGATCACCTTCGATGTGGATGATGTCGTTGCCGCGGGCATACATGAGCTGGCTGCAGCCGACGGCGCAGTAGGGACAGATACTGGTTCCGACACGGTCGGCCTGCTCGAGCCGCGGTCTGCTGCGCCGCGAGCCTTCGGACTCGGCGGCCCTGTCAAAAGAGGACTCGCCGCGTAGCTGCCGCGGCAGCGACCAATCGTGCAGCGCGCCGCGGACGCGGTCGCCGAGGGTCATCGTGCTCGGCTCGCGGTGCGATTGTCATTCGCGAGGCGGACCGCGTGCGCCACGCCGCCGACCAGGTTCGGTTCGCCGCTGAAATCGACCTCCACCGCGGCGTGGCGATCGCGGAAGTCGTGCAATGCCATTTCGTCAACGGTGGCGTCGACGCCGAGCGTCAATAAGTACACCTGTCCGTCGGACGTGATCAGGCGGAATCGGCGCTCCTGGACAGCGAGGATGTGACCACTCGTGAGCATTACCTGTCAGGTCAGACTAGCGAGTCGGCGCCGGCCCGCGGGTTGACTTGCGTCACAGTCGGGCGGATCGCACACCAGCAGTCGGTGGCCGACGCGGCGGACGTGACCTCGGGCGGATAACTCGCCTAAGGCGCGTGTGACTGTCTCGCGGCGTGCGCCGACGGCCTGGGCGAGCGCTGCGTGGGTCCAGGTGGCGGGGAGCCGCCAGCGGCCGGCGCCGTCAGGCTCGCCTTCGCGTTTGGCCAGCTCGACGAGCAGGCTGGCCACGCGGGCGCGGGCGGTCGGTTGATGGGCCCGATGCAGCAGCTGCTCGACATGAGCCAGACGGCGGGCGGTCTCGGATACCACGCGACAGGCCAGCTCCGGCTGGGCGTCGAACAGCCGCAGCAAGGCGGTCGGACTGAGGACCCAGACCGCGACCGGAGTCAGCGCCTCGGCTACAAGGGCCAAGCGCGGTTGACCGGCGACTAGCGGTGGGAGACCGAAGCAGCCGCTCGCCACGTCGTCGAGAATGATCCGCCGCGGGCCGTGGCGATCACCTATGGACAGCCGGACGAGGCCGCTACGGAGGACGTAGACCTGCTCGCCAAGGAGGGGCATGGTTTCCCCTCGAGCGAACGCCCGCTCCACGGCTCCGTCCATGTTCTCCGGGCCAACGGTGTCTACCGGCGCCGGCGACTCGAAAGGGCGGTGGGAGACGCGGCTGAGCGTCTCGGGGCGGACGCCGATCAGGTCCGAGAACAGCCGTTTGTTCAATCTCGGCGCCTCGCCGAGCTGGCGACGGAGCAGCTCCGCGACGTCCGTTGCGCGCTTGGCCGCCGAGCCCAGGGCGACGTCCGCCAGGAGCGTGACCCCTTGCGCCAGCCGCTGCGCCAGCGCGCCTACCACCAGCCCTAGCAGTTCGCGGTTGGTTCCAAGCTCGTCCAGCAACCGCTGTGTTGGCAGGACCCAGACGTCCAGCTCGCCAAGGGCTTCAGCCCACTCGTGATACGCATCGAGCCCGAGCAGCGGGCTGATGCCCAGCAACTGACCAGGGCCAAGGACAGCGGTGGTCGTCTCGCGGCCATCCCTGGTGAGTACATATGTCCGAGCCTGGCCGCGGCGGATCAGGTACACGGACTCGGCCCTCTCGCCGGCGCGCACCAACACTCGACCGGCACCGCACCGTAGCCTGGTCGCGAACGCCGCCGGTCGCCACGACGCGTCGGAGTCCGCTGGAGCTCTAGCTGTGGCTGCCCCCGCGTACATCTCTCTGTAAAACGTAGACCACTTTCGGCGTACTCGGGCGTGTCGCGCCGTCCACCTGCACGAAGATATGTCGTTCTGCATACGCGCTCGCCGCCGGCGGACTGTGACGGCGGTCAAGCACTGCCGCTCCAGTACGACGCACCGTAGCTGATGTGCTAGGGCAGCCGCCCGAGTCGGTGCGAGGCCAGGCCGCGGCATGCCTGGCCCAATCCGCCGGGCGCGACACGGTCGACAAGCTGCAAACCGCCAGCTGTCTGCTTACCGCCGCCGTTGCCAGGCGGTTGGACAGCAGTCACGCGCACGCGCTGTGCACGTTGGCGCTCACGCTGGCCAAACGCGAGCTGGCGATTCTCGCCCCGGTACAAGCGGCAGCAGAGGGCCGTCTGGACGGGCTTGCTGCCGCCCTGGCTGACGAGTCTGTACCCAACGTGCGGCACGTGGCGATAACGATTCTGACGTACCATCTGCACCTGCTGGGTACGTTGAGCGGCGGCGATGCCGCGGCGGCGATCGTCGCCGAAGTCTGGCCCTCATGAGAGAGAGTGCTATTTGCCAGGGATGGGCAGCCAACCGCGTGTCAAGATGTCGTCCATCGTCCCGATAATCAGAATCGACACCCACAGTACTCCAGCCAGCGCCACCAGCCGCACCTGCGCGTCGCCCCAACGCAAGTGCATGAAGAACAACGCGATCAACACCGCCTTGCCGGCCGCGATCAGCAGTGCCAACGGCGCATTCAACCAGCCAAGATTGACGTGTGCCACCGCCACCGTGACACCGGTCAGTACCAGCAACCCCACGGTGACCAGTACATACAGCCGAACCGCGACGACATGATCCGTCACATCAGCCAAGTCCAAACAAGTACAGCAACGGCAACAAGAAAATCCAGATCATGTCGACGAAATGCCAATACAGGCCGAGGACTTCGATCGACGTGTGGCGCTCCGCGGGAAACGCGCCACGGCGCGCCAGCAAGACCATGACGAGCACGCTGATCACCCCAACCGTCAGGTGTACGGCGTGCAAACCGGTCATCACGAAGTACGCCATGAAAAACAGCTGCACCTGTTGGGACAGTGGTCCGCTGTACTGCCAGGCCAACTGTGGCACCATCCCGTCGGCGTAGTGCTTGGACCATTCGACACCTTTGATGCCGACAAACAGCGCGCCCAGCACCGCTGTCACGAGTAGCAGCCGCACCAGCGCGCGCTGCTGTCCAAGCTGGGCGGCGCGCACGGCCAGGGCCATCGTCAGGCTACTGACGATCAGCACCGCGGTATTGATGGTGCCGAACACCAGGTCCAGGTGGCGGCTTCCTTCGGCGAACGCGGCTGGGTACGCCGTTCGGTAGACCGTGTAGCCGGTGAACAATCCGCCGAATAACATTATTTCGGTCGCCAGGAAGATCCACATGCCGAGCTCGGCGGTGGCGTGCTGCTGCTGCAGCGTGTTGTATTGCTCGCCAAGCGCGGCTCGTTCGCGCTGTGCTGTCGGCCGGGCCTCGACGATCATCGCCCCGCGTTTCGCCCCAGGTAGTCATACGGCGGCCCAGTAACGACAGGTTCACTGAGAAAATTGAGTCGCGGAGGAGGTGAGCTGGTCTGCCACTCCAGTCCCGTGGCATCCCACGGGTTCGGACCTGCCTGTTGGCCGTTGCGCAACGACAGGAGCAAATACACCAGCGGCAGAAAGTAGCCGATCGCCAGAATCGATGCCCCGGCAGTCGACATCACGTTCAGCATCTGAAACTCCGGCGGATACATATGGTATCGCCGCGGCATCCCCAGATAGCCGACGATGTATTGCGGAAAGAAGGTCAGATTGAAGCCGCAGAAGATGACGACGGCGGCGATCCTGCCCCACATCTCGGAGTACAGCCGGCCGGTCATCTTCGGCCACCAGTAATGCAGCCCGCCCATGTAGGCCATCACCATTCCACCAACCATGATGTAGTGGAAATGGGCGACGACGAAGTACGTGTCATGGACCTGCACGTCGATACCCAGCGACGCGAGAAACAAACCGGTGAGCCCACCGATCGTGAACAGGCCAATGAAACCCAGCGCGTATAACAGCGGCGTGCTCAGCGTGATCGCCCCTTTGTAGAGCGTGGCCGTCCAATTGAAGACTTTGATAGCCGACGGCACGGCGACCAGGTAGCTGAGGATCGAGAACATCAGCGCCGAGTGCGCCGAGATGCCGGCGACGAACATGTGGTGGCCCCACACCAGGAAGCCGAGCACGGCGATCGCGACGCTGGCGATTGCCACCGAGCGGTAGCCGAAGACGGGCTTGCGGGTGAAAGCGGCGATGAGCTCGCTGACGACACCCATGCCCGGCAGGATCATGATGTAGACAGCCGGGTGCGAGTAAAACCAGAACAGGTTCTGGAACAGTAACGGGTCGCCGCCGAGGGCTGGATCGAACAGCCCGACGCGCAGAATGCGTTCGACTCCCACCAGTACCAGCGTGATGGCCAAAACGGGTGTGGCGAGTACCAGAATAATGCTGGTGGCATACGTCGACCACAGAAAGAGGGGCAGGCGGAACCAGGTCAGCCCGGGCGCGCGCAGACGGTGGATCGTGACGATGAAATTCAGCCCCGTCAGAATCGACGAGAAGCCAAGGATGAAGATACCGACCACGGTCGCGACCACATTGGTCGTCGACGCCGATGTGCTGAACGGCGTGTAAAAGGTCCAGCCGGTGTCCACGCCGCCGTCGATCAGCGCCCACAACGTAAACGCTGCACCCAACAGGTAGATGTACCAGCTGAGCAGGTTCAGGCGAGGAAATGCCAGGTCCCGTGCACCGATCATCAGCGGCACCAGGAAATTGCCGAGCACATTGGGAATCGATGGAATGAGGAAGAACCACACCATCACCACGCCGTGCATGGTGAAGAGCTTGTTGTAGGTTTCGGAGTCGACCAACCAGCCGTTTGGCGTCAGCAAGTTCAACCGCATCAGCGTCGCCGCTAATCCGCCGACCAGAAACAACAGCGTGATGCTGATCAAGTACAGCACCGCGATCCGTTTGTGATCGGTGGTGAGCAGCCACGAGCGGATCGCGTAGTCGGCACCCAGATAGGTGGGTTGGCGACGCGGTATGGCGACCGTGCTCACGGCGTGGCTCCTCCGGGTATGCCGATCGACTTGATATAGGCCAGCAGCTGGACCAGGTCATCCTCGTTGAGCTGGCCGGCGAATGACGGCATGATCGGCAGATAAGGGCTGACGACTCTGGCCGCGGGCGACAGGATTGACTCGCGGATATAGGCTTCGTCGGCCACAACCACGCTGCCGTCGAGCAAAAGAACCGGTTGGCCGTAGATGCCGTGCAGATTTGGCGCGCGGCCCGTCTCGTGACAATCGATGCAGCCGTACTGCTGGAAGAGCTTGCGGCCTTGCGCCGCGGGCGAATTGGTGGCCGTCGCGCCGCTGGTCAACCACGCGGCGAAGTCGGCTGGCTGCAGCGCTGTAATCGTGCCAATCATCGCCGCGTGATCGGTACCGCAATACTGGCTGCAATACAGACGGTATTCGCCAGGCT
Source organism: Chloroflexota bacterium (assembly GCA_035995405.1). Classification (GTDB taxonomy): domain Bacteria; phylum Chloroflexota; class UBA6077; order UBA6077; family CF-72; genus CF-72. The sequence goes on along the minus strand of DASYKL010000729.1, from coordinate 5,184 downwards.
GACTGGCCTGAAACCACAGCGTCGTGTAGCGGCCGGGGAGGACGTCGGCTTTGACGCGGAACGCCGGCACATAAAAACTGTGAATGACGTCCTGCGAGGTCATGGTCAGCTTGACCGCCCGGCCAACGGGCACGTGAAGCGCGTCGATCTCCGCCTGACCACCCGGTTGCTCCGCCTTCCACATCCACTGTCGGGCGACGACATAGACCTCGACTGCATCCGGTGGTGGTTGCGCTTCGGCGAGATAGATGCGAGCACCCCACACGAACGGGATCATGCCCAGCGCTAGCGGCACCAGGGTCCAGGTGATTTCGAGCGGTGCGGTGCGGGTCGCGGGTTGTCCGATCTGGTTGCCCGCGCGTCGACGGTACTTCACACAAAAGACGACGATGCAGCAGAAGATGCTGCCCGCGATAAGAAAGCTGCCCAGCAACATGAACAGGACCAGGGCATCGATCTCGGCGGCGGTTGTCGAAGCTTGTGGTGGGGCGATCGGCAGGCCCAGCATCAGCCGCTTGTGCCCGCTGGAGTTGGCTTCTTGCCGCGCGCCAGGTCGGTACGCCACAGCGAGGTGAGCAACGCCGCCAGCGCCAGAACGCTGACGCCTCCCCCGACACGCAGCGCATTCAGCGCCAGCAGGGTGTAGCGGCCGGTCAGCGGATCGTAGTGGTAGCAGACGAGCAACGCGCGATCGAGCAGCGTGCCAATGCGGTTTGCTGATGCGTCTACAAGTGCCAGACGGAGGTCGTTGGCGGCGAAGTCGAGCCCGTACAGATAGCGGCTGACCTGCCCCTCTGGCGTGAGGACGACAATGCCCAGAGGATGGGCATACTCATCAGCATCCGGGTCGTAGCTATAGTGGAATCCGACCGCTTGGGTGAGGCGGTCGATGTCCGGCTGCGCACCGGTCAGGATGTGCCAGCCAGCGCCAGTTTCGCGTCGGTCATACGCCCGCAACGCGTGCAGCTTGGTCGTTGCGGCGAGGTCCGGCCCCTCGCGCGGATCGATGCTCAGGCTGACCACGCTGAAATCCTGACCGAGCGTCAAGGACACGCCGTTCAGTCCGTTCAGCAATCCATCCAATTGGAGCGGGCACAGGTTCTGGCAATGGAAATAGTTGAGCGTCAGAATGACCGGCCGCTGGCCAAAGTAGTCGCTCAAGGCGATGCTCTGGCCATCTTCGTCGCGGAAGCGGAGGTCGAGCGGCACCTGTGCACCAGGACGTTGCTCAAAGGTGACCGTCTTGAGCTGCTCCGGCGTCAATTCGTGCGCCACCACGAGCGGTGCGACGAGCAGCGCCCAGGCCACAACCGCGCCGAGCACCGCGGTCCTGTGAAGCCAACTCACGGGTAGGCCTCGTCGACCCGACCGGAGCTCGCGGTGGACGGTGAGCTGCTGCCCTGGTCGCGCGGCGTCGCCGTCGGCGTCGCACGCGCGGGCAGCCCTTGTGCCACGACCAGGTCCATCGCCTGATCGATCGGGATCGCCACCACCCCGGCCTGGCGATCTACCCAGCGATAGGTGCTGAGTAGCTGCGCCTCGGCCGCGCGATATGCCGCCATGTCCTGGCCTGACTGCGCTTCCAGCCGTGGCGCGGGTGGTGTCGGAGCTACCGCCCCGCCGAGACCCTGGATCAGCTCCGCCGGCCGGCTGACGCTCGCCGGAATCCCCGTGACGGCCGCTTCGAACAGGGTCACCGCCACCAGTACCAGGCCCATCACCACCAGCAGCGCCGTGGCCGCAAGCAGCACCACTCGAGGCTGGATGTCGCTGTGCTCATAGCCCGTCGATAAGTCAATGGGATCTGGTTCGCTGTAGCCAGCACGCTGTCGAGCCACCGGCCGACGGCTGAGCAGAGCCGCAAGCACTACCAGGGCTTCGAGAACCACCAGCAAGCCACCCCCGCGGCGGCTGCCGGTGTCACCCTGGCTCACGTGCCGCCTCCACTGCCGGAACCAACCGCGGATCGCGCAGCGGGAGCAACGGTCGCGTCGCCAGCTGCCAGCTAAACGCGGCCACCCACACGCCGCCGACGCCTACCACGGCTGCGGCAGGCAGCCAGTCCAGTCGGGGTCCGTCGGGAGCGAACGGGGGCGCCGCGAGCCAGTACACGTTGACCACTTGCATGATGGCGATCAACGCCGCGATCAACGCCAGCGTCCTGGGATTCCGCTTCAGTGGCCGGAAGAGCAGACCGCAGAAGGGCACGCCGAAGCCGAGCACCGCCAGTACCACGGCGACCGCGCGCCACCCGCCGTCGATGCGGCGGAGATACCACGGGATCTCGTCACTGAGATTGCCGGCCCACATCAGCAGGTATTGGAAGTAGGCCATATAGGCCCACAGCATCAGAAACGCCAGCAGGAGACTGCCCAGGTCATTCCAGATCCGCGGTGTGGCGATGTCGCGTAGCACCGTCGATGGCGCCAGTCGCGTGGCCACGACGATGCCGCAAGCGAGAGCGAGCAACAGGTGACCCGCACCGACCAGCGGTGGATACATGGTCGAATACCAGTCCGCGTCGAGTGACATGAGCCAGTCGATGGCGGCGAAGCTGACGGTCAGTGCCAGGATCAGCACGCCCACGACGCTGAATGTTTGGAGCGCCCGCAATGCCGCCAGACTATGCTCGCCAGTGTCCGGCCCCCGGTCGTGCGCTGCCGACAACCGCCGCAGCCGCAACGCCAGCATGCACCAGACCACCAGATAAATGGCTGCGCGGATGATGAAAAACGGCACGTTCAGGTACAGCGCCTTGTGCTGCAGGATCGGGTCGGCGGCGACGGCGTCCGGCTGGGCCCAGATGTAGAGGCGGGGCAAGCCGAACAGCAACGGCACGAAGAGCACAGCGAAGAGCGGCAAGGTCGCTGCGCCAGCTTCAAAGACCCGCCGCGTCAGCAACCCCCACATGCCGCCGGTCAAAAATTGGATAAACACCACGCCAATCGAGCCGAGGGCCAAACCGAGCCAGAAGGCGTACCCAACCAGATAGGCGCGGAAGGCACCACTCGGGTCGCCCAGGATTCCGCCAAGCGCCAGCGCCGCGAGGCCGACGGCTCCCACCGTTAGAGCGACGGATCTCACCGGTCGCGTGTCGACGTCGCGTGGGCGAAGGGGCGGCCGCGTGGCAGTGGCGATGCTCATGGCTGCTGCTCCAGCTGCGCCCTATCCGCCGGCGGTACCACCGCAACTGGCGCTGCACGGCTCAGCTGCAGCGCCCGAATATACGCCACAATTGCCCAGCGATCCTGCACCGTCACCTGCGTCGCGTAACTCGGCATCGCTCCGAATCCGTTGGTGACCACGTCGAAGAAGTGGCCAACCGGCGCCTGGCGCAAACGGTCCGAGTGGAAGGTTGGTGGCGGAGAAAAGCCGCGCTGAACGACCATCCCGTCACCAGCACCGGCAAACCCATGACACGGCACGCAAGCGATCTCAAATCGCTGCCGGCCGCGGTCCACCACGTCACGTGTGACCGGATACGGGAACTCCGTTGCAAGCTGCCCACTGGGAGTCTTGCCGGTGAACAGCAGCGGATCATCCTCCAGGTGACCGCGCGCGACCGTATCCGCCGGCAGCGGCCGCGCCGACGTGCCGTCCGCAAAGAAGTCGGTGGGTTGATACGGCCGGTAGCTTGGTTGCGTCGCCATGTGTTGCGTACACGCAACGCTCAGCAGCACCGCTCCACAAACCGCCGCCAACTTCAACGAGCAGACAGATCTAGGCGAAGACATCCGCCACCTCGTCCGCGCCCAACCCTTCCAGAAATACCCGCGTCGCATGTTGGTCGAATCGTGGGTCGTGCGCCTCGATCGCCAGAAAGAAGCGATCCCGACTGGCTTGCGCGAACGCCGCTACGTTGAAGACGGCGTGATACGGCTGGGGATGTCCGTTGAGCACAAACAGGCCGATGAGCATCGACAACGCCGCGACCAGCACCGTTAGCTCGAACACCACTGGCACGAAGGATTGCCAACTGTCGAGTGGTCGACCGCCGACATTGATCGGCAGCGCCAGCACATGGATCCAGTACTGCATGGCGAAGCCCGTCAGCGCGCCGACAATTCCACCACCAAGACCGATCAGCGGAATCGGACTGGGTCGCACTCCGAGCGCGTCGCTCAACCCCTCCACCGGAAACGGCGAGTACGCATCCATCACCCGATAGCCCGCCGCCCACGCCCACCGCGTGGCTTGTAGCAAGGCGGCCGCCGTCGAAAACTCTGCCATCAGGCCGTGCAGGTGCGCCTCATCCGACATGCGCGGGTCAGCCTCGCGCTCCGAGCCACAGCTCGCGCAGCAACCGCCGCATCTCGAACGCGGGAACTACCGGCAGTAGGCGTACGAAGACGAACATCAAACTGGCAAAGAAGCCCAGTGTGCCGAGCAGAAATGCCCAGTCCCAAAACGTGGGCGCGTAGAACCCCCAGCGCGCCGGTACATAGTCTCGCGCCAGGCTGCCGACGACGATCATGAACCGCTCGGTCCACATGCCGATATTGATCAGAATCGATACGCCGAGCAGCAGCAGCGGGGTCGTGCGGACGCGCTTGAACCACAGCGTTTGCGTCACGCCGACATTGCACGCCAGCAGCAGCCAGTACAGGCCGCCATACGGACCGAAGGGTCGATCGCGTAGCAGAAATTCTTCGAACGGATTGCCGGAATACCAGCCGATGAAATGCTCGATCAGATACGAGTAGTCGACAGCGAGTCCGGTGGCCAACATGAATTTGGCCATGATGTCGAGGTGTCGATCGGTGACGAAGTCCTTCAGGCCGTAGACGGCGCGAAGCGGAATGGCGATCGTCAGCACCATGGCAAAGCCAGAAAACAGTGCGCCCGCGACGAAGTACGGTGGAAATATCGTTTCGTGCCAGCCTGGCACGATGGCCAATGCAAAATCGGTGCTGACCACGCTGTGTACCGACACCACCAATGGTGTTGCCAAAGCGGCAAAGAGGTAATACGCGGCCTCGTAGTTGTGCCAGTGCCGCGCCGAGCCGCGCCAGCCGACCGCGAGCATGCCGTAGATCACCTGCTTCAAACGTGACGTGCTGCGATCGCGAATGCTGGCCAGGTCGGGGATCATGCCCAGGTACCAGAAGATCAGCGACACCGTAAAGTAGGTGCTTACGGCGAAAAAGTCCCAAACGAGTGGACTCCGGAATTGCGGCCAGACGC
>DASYKL010000728.1:0-12322 GCA_035995405.1 Chloroflexota bacterium | reverse complement strand
GCACTTCGAGCTCATTGCGTTCGAGCGCTCGACGCAGATCGGTCGCCAACGCCAGCCGCTCCAACGCCGCGGCGTGCAAACCTGGTTCGAATTTCTCGGCTCGAGCGCCGCCGCTCCGCTTGGCGTGATACATCGCCGCGTCGGCGTCGCGCAGCAGATCTTCGGCACTCGCCTCGCCGCAATCCGAGACCGCGATGCCGATACTGGCCAGGGCGAACACTTCGCGTTCGCCCAGGACGAACGCGCCACGCAGACTCTTGAGAATGCGGTCCGCCAACTCGGCGAACTCCTCGTCATTTACCGCTTCCTCGACGAGAATGGCGAACTCATCACCGCCCAATCGAGCGACGGTGTCGCAGGTCCGGACGCACTGATCAAGTCGCTCAGCCACACCTACCAGCAACATGTCGCCAGCCTCATGGCCCAGCCCGTCATTGATGGCCTTGAAATCGTCGAGATCGAGGAACAGCACCGCCAGGCGAGTAGCCGAACGCCGCGAACGCTCGAGCGCGTGTCCTAGCCGGTCGCGGAACAGCGCTCGGTTCGCGAGACCAGTCAGGGAGTCGTGAAACGCCTGATGGGCAAGCTGGGCCTCCAGCGCGCGGCGATCGGTCACATCTCGTCCGTTCAGCACCAGACCACCGACGTTCGGATCATTGAGCAAATTGGTACCGAGCACTTCAATCGACCGCCACGTCCCGTCGCGGTGACGGATGCGCCATTCGACGGGCGACGTACTGCCACCACGCGCCGAGGCGTCGGCCAGGAACGTCATGGCCTGTCGTTTGTCGTCGGAATGGAGCAGCGCCAGGAGCGAGGTGCCGACCAGCGCGTCCGGATTGTGACCGCACACCTGCTCGCACGAGGGGCTCACGTATTTCAGATTGCCCTCGGCGTCGATCACCGCGATGACGTCGGACGCGTGCTGGACCAGTGACCGAAAGCGCTCTTCACTGGCCGCGAGCTGCGCCGTCCGTTCCCGGACGCGCACTTCGAGTTGTCGGTTATGACCCGCGATCTCCGCCTGCTTGCGCCCGATGACATAGCCCATGATGCCGAGCACCACTGGCGCCAGGTCGACGATCCAGTGCAGCGGGTTCGTTGTGTGGATCCATACAAGATTCACGGGGGACCACATCACGCCGCGATAGGCCAGGTCAAGTGCCCAGGCAGCAAGAGGAAAGCACGCCCCGAACGCAATTGCGGCGAGCAGGTATCGTCGGATTGTGGATATCGGGGACATTAGCTCCAGCATCGGCAGGCCCTGCTAACCCCATGACCCCCTGACTGGGGGGCCTGTGGTTGCGTCTGTGCACTCAAGTCGCGAGGACCATCCGCCGATAGTCTCACCACATGAACGCACACGGGACCGTCACAGCCTTCCCTCAGACCAGAGGCGCCGCCGCACCGACACGGTCAGGTCTGGCCGTGTCAGCGTGGGCGCACGAGGTTGTCGGGGCTGACACGCTTGTGCCCGTGTTGGACGGCAGCAAACGCCGCTACGTCAACCTCGACAACGCAGCCAGCACGCCGCCGCTTGTCGCGGTGCGCGAAGCCGTCGATCGGATGGCAACGTGGTACTCCAGTGTGCATCGCGGTACCGGTTTCAAAAGCCAGGTCAGCACGTACGCATATGAGGTCGCGCGCGAAGCCATTGGCGAGTTCGTTGGAGCCGACCCGCAGCGTCAGACGGTGATCTTCGTTCGCAATACCACTGAGGGACTCAATAAAGTGGCCCGCGCGCTTGGCCGAGCTGGTTCGATCGTCTTCACCACACTGATGGAGCACCACGCCAACCTGCTGCCCTGGCAAGCGTTCGCGTCCGAAGTGCGCTTCATCCGAGTCGATGCCGACGGTCGCATTGATCTCGAGGATCTGGAGAGCCAGCTTCGCTCGGCGCCCACGGATCGTCCGCGCCTGGTTGCCATCAGCGGCGCTTATAACGTGAGCGGCTACACGCCACCGATCCACGCCGCGGCGCGTATCGCGCATCGCAACGGCGCGCGCATCCTCGTCGATGGCGCCCAACTGGTGCCGCATCGGCCGGTGAACATGCGCGGGACCGGCGATGACGATGGGCTCGACTTCCTGGTCTTCTCCGCCCACAAGCTGTACGCACCGTACGGCGGCGGGGCACTCATCGCGCCGAAGGATGCGTTCAGCGATACGCCGGGCGAGCTCGGTGGCGGCATTGTTGAGATGGTCACACTCGATCGCATCCTGTGGTCCGATCTGCCCGATCGTGAAGAAGCCGGATCGCCCAATGTCGTCGGTGCCGTTGCGCTGCACGCCGCGATCAACCGACTCCAGCAGCTCGGGATGGAGGCCATTGCCGCCCATGAAGCCGAGTTGACGGACTACGCCATGCAACAACTCCGCACGGTACCCGGACTCCAGATCCTCGGCCCAGGCGGCGCCGACGAGCGCCTTGGCGTGTTCAGCTTCCGACTGATGGACATGCCCCACATGCTGGTGGCGTCAATCCTCGGCCACGAATGGGGCGTCGGCGTGCGCGCTGGCTGTTTTTGCGCTCACCCCGGCATGCTTCACTTGCTGGGCGTCTCCGATCAGGAGGCCCAGAAGTTCGCCGCCCAGATCGAGGCCCACGACAAACGCATGGTGCCAGGCGCGGTTCGCGCCAGCCTCGGCCTGTACAGCACGCCGGCCGACGTTGACGCGCTCGTCGAAGGATTACAGGCGATTGCGCGCGGCGACTACCAACGAGCGTATGAGGTCGAAACCCACACCGGCGAGTATATCCCCGCCGGCTGGATGCCCGACTTCGGTGCGTTCTACTCGGTCAACCGACCGGCTGGCACCGCCCACGCCAACGTCGCTCATCGCTCGCACGGCACCAGGTCCGCCTGACAGCGCTCAGTCGACCAGACCGAGCGAAGCGCCGGCTGACAGGAATTCGCGCATCAACGTCCGCCGCAGAGCGACTTCCGCCAGGCCGTAGCGGAGGCCGTTGAGATTGATCTGCCACAACTCCGCCAGCGATAGGCCAACGTCGCGATGCGCCAGCGTGTACTCGCGCACCAGGTCGGTGTTGAAGAATGCCGGGTCATCGGTGCTCAGTGTCACCGGCACTCCGGCAGCGAGCAGTTGCTTGATCGGATGTGTCGTGAGCTGACGAAATGATGTCAGAAGCAGGTTGCTCGTCAGCGCTACGTCACAGCACACGTCCCGCTCGGCCAGCAAACGCAGCGTCGCCGCATCGTCCACGGCATGGATGCCATGCTGCACGCGGCGCGCCTTCAGCCCGAGCACTGCTTCGGTGACGTGCTCGGCACCGGCCGTCTCGCCCGCGTGGGCAACGCTGGCATAACCAGCCCGCCGCGCGCGAGCAAAATAGGGCTCGGCCAGCAGGCGCGAAAAGCCAAGCTCGGGCCCGCCCAGTCCGATCGCGACCACCAATGGATTTGCCAGGTGCTCGAGAAAAGAGGCGGTGAACTCGCCTGCTTCAGGTAAGGCCTCGGACGGAATGTCGCAGATGATGCGGACGACCGGCCCACCGTTTGCTTGTGCCGCCAGGAGGCGTTCCGTGACCACTTCCAGGGCCGCGGCAGCGCCGAAGCGACCCATGAATTCGTGGTTGTATGGCGTAAAGTGGACCTCCACGTAGCGCAGGTTCTGGCGTCGACACTCGTTCAGGAAATCATCGACCATGCGCTCGTAGGCGGTCGCGTCGACGAAACTGGCGTGCATCGCCAGCCAGAGCTGGATGAACGTGTCGAACGTCTCGAAAACATACGTTGCACGGAGTGCTTGGGGCGAGTCAACGGGCAGGGCAACTCCGGCGCGGGTGGCGAGCTCCCACAGTGTTTCGGGACTGACCGTGCCCTCCAAATGGAGGTGGAGCTCTGTTTTTGGCATGCGCAACAGGACATCGTCGTCGAGCATCGGCCAGAGTCTAGCCGGGCGAGCTCTCACAAAGCCGCCAGAGGCGTTGCTCTTGCAGCAGCGTCACAATTCCATTCACGGTTTGTATCTGGCTATTCATGCCGCTCGCCATACGCAAGGCTCCGGTCACGCGCACCCTGGCGCTCTGTGCATCGACGAACGTAGTCGCGTACTGCAGCGCGCTGACGTCGTAAACGGGCTGGCCGCCACCACCGCCGCCGAAGAATTGCCCCCCGCCGCCACCACCTGCGCCGAACGTTGGCGGACTAACCCCCAACGCATTCAGCAGGCGGGAATTCTGAAAGTCAGCCTGACTGGCCTGACAGGTGAGCGACGCCAGAGTAGTTCCGTCCTGAGCCGCAAAAGCCTGCATCCACCGCAGAACCGCCACGTCGGGCCCCGCCGGCGCCGGCGCGCAAGCACCAGCCACGCCGAACACGACCGCCCCGACGACACTGGCCACCGCCTTACCTGCCGAGGTCCCGCGCCGCATACCGGCTTGTTGTACGCCACGCCGAGAACGTGCGGTAGTCTGAACTGTTGGTTGCCTCGGGATCGTCTGCGCAATCCTGGCAACGCAACCTCTTTGCCCTGACCATCGCGAGCTTCTTGATGTTTACGGCATTTGGATTTGTATTTCCCTTTCTGCCGCTGTTCATCAACGATCTCGGCGTCGGCGACGTCCAGCAGGTCGAGATCTGGTCCGGCTTCAGCAGCTTCGGGCAGGCCCTTGTCCTGTCCGCGTTCTCGCCCATCTGGGGCGCCTACGCCGATCGCCACGGTCGTCGATTGATGGTCTTGCGGGCCGCGTTCGGCGGCGGCATCGTCATCGGCCTGATGGGCCTGTCCCAGAACATCTGGGAATTCTTCGGCTTACGCCTGGCCCAGGGTGCGTTCACCGGCGTGATCGCCGCCGTCACTGCACTGGCCACATCGTTCGTCCCCAGAGCTCGGGTCGGCTACGCCCTCGGCATCATCCAGATGTCCGCCTTCGCCGGCAACGCCGCCGGACCCTTACTCGGCGGCCTGGTCGCCGACCATGCCGGCTATCGCCTGAGCTTCGGCGTCGCCGCGGGCCTATTCGTTCTGGCCGGCATCGTCACCGTCCTGTTCGTGACCGAACACTTCGTTGCACCACCGCCCCGAGCCAGCGGCTCGAGCGGCTTGGGCGGTCTCCTGCGCGACATCCGCGCACGCGGCAAAGACCGACAGCTGTTGATCATGATGGTCGTCCTGTTCTCCGCCCAGTTCGGCGTCAACGTTGTCCAACCGATGCTGCCCTTGTACGTCCACGAGCTCAACCCGAATGGCTCGGGCGCCGCCGAAACCGGCTTGATCTTCACCGTCGCCGGCGTGGTCGCCGCCGTCAGCTCGATCGTCTGGGGCCGGCTCGGCGATCGCCTCGGCTATCGCCGCCTGCTCATCGCCATGGCCCTCGGCGCCGGCCTGGTCTACATCCCCCAGGCACTGGTCGTCAGCGTCGTCCAGTTGATTGTCCTGCGCGGTCTGCTCGGCGTCTTCGATGGCGGCCTGCTGCCATCCGCCAACGCCCTGATTGCCTCGCAATCGGCGGACAAGCCCGGCGAACACGGTTCGCAAGGAACGACCTACGGACTGGTCCACCTGGCCAACGGCCTGGGCTTTGCTCTGGGCCCGCTCACCGGTGGACTCCTCGCCGCGACGCTCGGCCTGCGCAGCGTCTTCTTCGTGACCGCCGCCATCCTCCTGGCTATCGGCCTCTACCTACCTTTTGGATTGCCCATTGCCACGCCAATCAGGAAGCCGACACACTGAGTTCATGCACGTGCTGGCAATGGTCCTGGCTGGCGGCGAAGGGAAGCGGCTCCTGCCGCTGACCGCAGACCGTGCCAAGCCAGCGGTTCCGTTTGGTGGAACCTATCGCCTGGTGGATTTCGTCCTCTCGAATCTGGCCAACGCTGGCTATTTCAAGATCGTCGTGCTGACCCAATACAAAAGCCATAGCCTCGACCGCCATATCGCGCAGGTCTGGCGCCTGAGCGCCATGCTCAACAATTACGTGGCCACCGTACCGGCCCAAATGCGGCGCGGCCCGCGCTGGTTCGCCGGTTCCGCCGACGCTATCTTTCAAAACCTGAACCTCGTCTACGACGAGCGGCCGGACTACATCCTGGTGTTCGGCGCCGATCACATCTATCGCATGGATCCGCGCCAGATGCTGGCCGCGCACATCGCCAGCGGCGCTGGTCTGACCGTCGCCGGCATCCGCGTGCCGATCAATGAGGCGAGCGCATTCGGCATCATCGAAGTCGGCACGGGTAACCGCATTCGTGCTTTCCGCGAGAAGCCGACCGACCCCCAGCCGTTGCCCGATGCGCCGCACGAAGTCCTGGCCTCGATGGGCAATTACATTTTCACCGCCAGTACGCTCATTGACGCCGTCACCACCGATGCCGAAGATGAAGACAGCAAACACGATCTCGGCGGTAGTATCGTGCCGCTCCTCGTCGAACACGGCGAGGCCGCGTGGTACGACTTCGCGACCAATGACGTGCCGGGCGCCGTTGCCAGTGACCGAGCCTACTGGCGCGATGTCGGCGAGATCGATGCCTATTACGACGCGCATATGGATCTCATTTCGCCCGTCCCGTCGTTCAACCTGTACAACCGCGAATGGCCGATCTACACCTGGCATCGGTCACTACCACCGGCCAAGTTCGTGGTCGACGATCGGCAACCCGGCCAGGCGCTCGATTCGCTGGTCAGTGCCGGCGTTATTGTCAGCGGCGCGACCGTCCGGCGGTCTGTCCTTTCGCCAGCGGTCCGTGCTGAAGTGGGTGCCGTCGTGGAGAACTCGATCGTCCTGGATGATGCCCGCATAGGCCGCGGCGCCATCGTCCGCAACGCCATCCTCGACAAGAATGTGGTGATCGAAGATGGCGCCCGCATCGGCCTCGATCCAGGCGAAGATCGGGCTCGCTTCAGCGTCTCTCGCAGCGGCATCACGGTTGTCGGCAAGAACCAGATCGTCCGTCGCGGCTGAGTACGATGAGCCGCGGTCATGACTGCTGAACCGCGGCACCGCATCGCCGTCTTTTCCGGACCCACGGCGACCATCCAGAATACCGTTCCACTGGTCACCAGCAACAAAGCTCGCGCCAAATACGGCTTGCCCCTGCGTGATAATGCCGATGGCTTACGGCCGCAGCGGCTTGCCGCTCCGGTGACGGTGTACGTACGCCAATTCAGCGCACACCCGTTAGAGCGCGACGCGGCTGAGTTGTATGCACCGCCTGACGGCTACCTCGGCACCGACGGCGTCCTGCGCGCCGAGCCAGCCGGCGAGACAGATGTACCGGTGTATGAAGTGACGCTCGACCCACAAGATGGGCTGTACCTCCTGCCGTACATGGCGAGGCAGGCCGACGGGACGGCGTGGGAGGACGACACGGCCTATCCAACGGCGCCGCAGCACCACGCCCGCCAGCCCTTTCTGCCCGACGCATCTCGCCTTTTTGAAGAGATCGACCGCTTCGGCCTCCGACACGATGGCCTCGGCAACGGGTTGTCCAGCCAGGCCGATTATGACTTCATTCGCGTCGCCCCGTCAGGCGGCTACACGACTGGCCTCGCCGAAAACGAGCGAACGGACTACGGGTCAGGCCCGATCGAGGCCGAACGCCCCGGCTATGACTTCTTTACATACAAGCCGACCCATCTGCGCTCCGATCCGCCAAGAACGCATATCGCCCGCATCGCCAACATGGTCCAGGAGGCGCTCGATAGCGGGCGCTACGTCGGCGGCATCTGGTTGGAAGGTAGCCCGAACATCGAAGAGACGTTGATGTGGCTCAACGTGCTGATCGATACGCGTTTGCCTTTGTGTGGAAACTCGTCACAACGACCGCACGGCAGCCTGGCCAATGATGGCGACCAGAATATTGTCGACTCGGTCAACTGGATCTTGTCGCGCGCCTGGGCAGATGAGTCAGGGGCCAACGTGGCGGGTGTCGTGGCTGTCCTCGATCAGCAAGTGTTCACCGCTCGCGACGTCCAGAAAGCCGACGCCCGGCCGGGAGGCTACGTTGCCACTGGCGGCCACGGCGGGGTGATCGGCAGCCTCGGCCACTCCCCGGGCGGCCCGGTATTGACGTTCGCCCCTATCCGCCGACACACTTACCGCTCCAGCGTCAATCTGCGCCAGCTCCCGCGAAGTGTCAACGGACTGCGCGGCCAGAGGGTGCCGATTACAGATGAGCACGGTCGACTCTTGCCGACGGCTATTCCCCAGGTCCGCTTCGTCAAATCCGCTCGCTACCTGCCAGCTAGTCCGGAGGCAGACGCCGATGGCGAGGTGGAAATCATGGCTCGCCTGCACCGTAATCTGCAGGAGGAGTCGCTGGCTGGGTTTGTCGCCGAAGGCGGAGTGCCTGCCGGCAACATGGTCCGCGTCATCGAGGTGGCGCTGCAGCGCGCGATATTTTGCGGGATGCCGGTCGTGAAAGTCGGCCGCGGCAACGCCGAGGGGATCTCACCACGCAGCCATGACGGGCTGACCATTGGTGGCAGCAACTTGACAGCCAACAAAGCGCGCATTCTGCTGATGGCCGGGCTGATGAAGCTCGGCAGCTTACCCGCGGCCCAGGACCCAGACGCCCCCACCGCCGAAGAAACCGAGCGCATTCGCGACAAGGTTCGCCAGTTTCAAGCCATCTTCGATACCCATTGACCGGCCCCCAGCTCCCAGCTCCCAGCTCCCAGCTGGTTGTGACCTGCGCCGTGGCGGCCTACCATGGATGTCGAGTCAAGAGGGGGAAGCCGTGTTATCCAAAGAGATGAACGAACGCCTGACGCGGGTCGGACCGGGGACCCCGCTCGGCGCTTTGTTGCGCCGCTACTGGTACCCCGTCGCGCGCGTGGCGGATCTCGACGAGTCGCCCGTCATGCCAGTCGGACTGCTCGGCGAAGAATTTGCGCTGTATCGCACCAACTCCGGAACGTTCGGTCTCGTGGCGCGACGGTGCCCCCATCGTGGCGCATCACTTGCCCATGGTCTTCCTGATGAAGACGGGCTGCGCTGCGCCAACCACGGCTGGCGCTTTGATACCCAGGGCCAGTGCACCGACATGCCGACCGAGCCCGGCGATGCATCGTGCCTGGCCGGCGTCCAGGTCGCGGCGTTTCCCGTGCAAGTCCTGGGCGGACTGGTGTGGACCTATATTGGCCCCGCCCCGGTGCCCCTCCTGCCGCGCTGGGACATTCTCGTGCGCGACGACCTGGACCGCTCCATTGGCGTGACGCACCTGCCGATCAATTTTTTGCAAGCCATGGAAAACTCGATGGACCCGGTCCACTTCGAGTGGTTGCACGCCGTCTACGGCAATTACGTGCGTAAACGACAAGGCAAGCCGCCGTCGATGACGCCGCGCAAGCACGAACAGATTGCATTCGACATCTTCGAATACGGCATCTATAAGCGGCGTCTGCTTGAAGGTGAGAACCCCGAAACATCCGATGACTGGACGACTGGTCACCCTGTCCTGTTTCCGTACATTCTGGCCGTCGGCGACCATAGTCGACCCAGCTTTCAGATCCGCGTGCCCGTAGACGACACGCACACCCTGCACTACTGGTACCGTGCGACGCCGCGCACGCCTGGCCAGCCGGTGCAAGAGCGCGTGCCGACCTGGGATGAGCCGTACGTCCACCCTAGCGGCCGGTTGGTGGTCGAGACGATCCCCGGCCAGGACATGATGGCCTGGGTGACGCAAGGTGAAATCAGCGATCGGACCACCGAACGTCTTGGCGCCTCCGACAAAGGCATCATCCTGTACCGCAATCTGCTGCTCGAACAGATGCAGAAAGTGGAACGTGGCGAGGATCCGATGGGCGTGATCCGCGACCCAGCCAAGAACGAACCGCACATCGTCATAGGCCGTGAGCACGTTACGTTGCGCGCGCTCAACATTCAACGCGACGTCATCAACCAGGAAGCGCAAGCACTCGGCTTACCGCGCCGGTAAACTTCAGGCGACGCGCTTCACCGGCCAATCCGTGTAATAACCGGACTGAACGGCCGCTCGATAGACCACCAGGCGCTCCACTTCACGCGGGCCAAACGACAGCCGGGCAAATGGCTGACTGTCCGCTTGCGCCGGCCCATGCTGTGCGAGCGGGCTGGCGCCACGCCAGTGATGGCGGCAGTTGAAGCACAACGACAACCCGCTCCCCATCCGCACCGTCAGGCGGTTCCAGCACCATGGGCACATGCGGGCCTGAATGGTGAATCCGTCTCGCATCCCGCTCTCCACCGAGCATAAGCAGCCACGCCAAGCGCTGCTGCGGACCAAACGCACCAATCTGGAAGCCGAAGTTCGTGCGCTCTGACCAAAAACGGACTACGCTCTGCCTTGCGACTGACCTGGTGGCGCAGCCGCAATCTCCGCCAGGTGCTCACGATTAATGGCCAAAAATGCCTCCAGCGTGCCGAACCCGGTGACGTGGCCGCCGCCAGTCGCCACCAGCTCCATCGCTCGCCGCCCGTTGGCCGCCGTCGCCGCCAGGTCGATGCCTGTCGCGATGCCGGACGACTCGAACAGGTACACCAGGTCCTCGGTGGCGACGTTACCCATCTCCGTAGTGTGAATTGGCATGGCTATGCCTCCACCAATACCTGCCGCCGAACCGTCGAAGCCACGCACGCCAGCCTCGTACCCGGCAAATGCGTTGCCTAAGGCCGTGCCAGCGAGCGTGTGCAGATGGAGTCCCAGGAACACCTCGGGCCAGCGATCGAGTACGGCTGTACAGCGCTCGCGGACCAGAGTCGGCCACGCGAGTCCGATGCTGTCGGACAGATGGATGTCGCTGATGCCGAGTACCACCGCCCGCTCGACAATGCGCAGGACCGCCTCGAGCGGCACGACACCGTCGTAGGGACACACGAACGAGATGGCCATCCCCAGTGCCACTTGCGTACCGCTCTGGTGGGCCAACGTGACGCTCCGCTCGATGTCACGCAGGTTCTCGTCGATGCTCATATTCGAGTTCAGCCGTTGGTACGTTGGGCTGGCGGCGATGAGGCAGGAGATCTTCGGCACGCCGGCGGCAATGGCCCGCTCTGCGCCACGATAGTTCGGGACGAGCGCCCGCAGTGACGTTCCCGGTAAAGCCCCGACAACCTGAGCGGCGACCGCCTCCGCGTCTGCTAACTGGGGGATGACGCGCGGATGGACGAAGCCGGTGATTTCGATCTCGGGGACGCCCGCGCTGGCCACCCGCCGAATAAAGTCCACTTTCTCAGCCGTCGTGGGCAGCCGCAGCCCCGGCTCGTACAGCAAGGTCTGCAGACCGTCGCGCGGAAACACCTCCGCGATACGAACGGCCGTCACGTTCGCCAGCTCACCACACCAGGGTAGTAGGCCAGCGCCCTGTAGCGCCCTGTCGAAAGGCTACGAGCCTGAGCTTGCAGCGCGCTTGTGCGGCGGCGTCAGCGACCCGCGTTCATCCGCAAACGATCGGTGGGCCCGAAGAGCCAATTGAATGTAGAACCGCGCTTCGGTATCCGTCAGATTGAGGTCGGCCAGCTCTTCGATGCGCTTCAGACGGTAGAGCACCGTGTTGCGATGGATACCCATTGCCGACGCCGTGCGCTGCGGCGAGCAGCCGCTAGCCAGGAACATGTCCAGGGTTGGCACCAGGTCCGCTCGCTCCGCCTGGTCGAAGGCGCCCAATCGACTGAGCACCTGCTCGTAGACACCGCCCAAGCGATCGTCTTCGATCAGCCGTTCCGCATAGTCCAGCGCAAAGACCTCACCGTAAGCCGTGACGAACCCCGGCCCACGGAGACGCTCGCCGAGCGCCAATGCCCGCACAGCCTCTTCTTGGGCCTGTTGAATTCCTTCCGGGCCGGCGTGCGTCGCACTTCGGCCAACCGAGATTGGACCGATCTGGACGGACACAAGCTGGTGCCACTGCTCGATGCGCGTCGCGACCGGCAGATCGACCGTGTTCGAGCTGACTGGCATGAGCGCGAGCACGCGCCCTGCTTCGAATCGCAGTGCGCAGGCATCACTGGAAAATGTTCGCGTGACCGCGTCCCACAACATCGGCAGCGCATCCGATGCCGCGGCTCGCATCGCGAGCGCCACATGCAAAGGTGTGGGGCGTCGTGCGGGGCAGCTACACGGCAAAGGCATCACAGGCATGCCAGGCGGTAGTCACGACAACAGCCATGCCGGGGAGCCTATGCCCCGCGCGTGGCGGCGAGCGTTGGACAACCCGTCCGGAGTATGCGGCGTCTTTTAGGGCAAAGCGCCTAAAGACCGGGCGAAACCCTCGTTGCCCAGCCGTGCTGCGGGCGCGCTGCACAGTGCACTGTGCAACCGCTCACGCGGCTCTTACCGAGCGAGCAAATCGCCGGCTGGGAAAGCCGCTAGCCGCT
>DASYKL010000727.1:0-16086 GCA_035995405.1 Chloroflexota bacterium | reverse complement strand
CAGTGCGAACGGTGGCAGCTCACCAAAAGCGGCGGCCAGGCGCAACAACAGGTAGGGCAAGGCCATGACGAGCGCGAATGTGAGCGCGATGACCGCCGGCGTCTGTGATGCGCCCAGGGCGGCGGCAATCCGCGCCAGGGCAATGACCGCTGCCACCACACCGAAAAACAGGGCGATCTCGAAGCTGGCCATAGCCGGCCGTCTGATCAGCTGGACGAGGATCACCGCGCACATGACGAGGTACAGCCCCTGGGTCAGGAGCTCCAGCGCATCGATCAGCAGCATGTGTTACCGGTGCACCGCCTCTTTGCTGCGCATCGTACCGGCCGCAGCGCCAGAATCGTTAACCCAGGCCTGACAATTGGCCAGTGCGCGCCGCGGCGTCGCCCCAGACCTGGGTAACGTCTGTCAGAACGCTTTGGATTTCGCGACACGCTCCCTAAAATCGGCCCCCCACCACCCTCGGAGGCCCACTTGATCACGCAATTCCGGCCCTGGCTCAGCGCACTCATCGCCACCGGCATCCTGTTTTCCTCCGCACTACCGACGCATGCCGAAGACGGCGTCGCCGTGACCGGGCCAGCCTCACCCAGGACCACGACGACGTCCAGCGCAGGCCGTGGGGCCTTCAACTACGGCACCATCCTCAATGCCCTCGACAATGCACCTGTTGCTCGCGATGGCGGCTTCAACGTGATGAGCGCCTACGTCGCCTGGAGCGCCGTCGAGCCGAACCGCGGCCAGTTCATCTTCGAGCAGAAAGATCAGTGGGGCAAAACCGCCGCAAACGACCTGACCAACGTGCTCACCGCCGCGCGCGGCAGTGGCCTGAAAGTCGGCTTGCGTCTCGACCAACCGCCTGCCTGGGCCGGCGGCGCGGTCTACAAACTCGATCCGGCTGATATCGAGGATTATGTCTATCACCTCGTACGCTACGCCAACGGCAGCATCGCCTACATTGAGGTGTTCAACGAGTTGAACCTGCCGCTCGAGTGGGGCACCAGCCCCGTCGATCCGGCGGCCTACGCCAGCATCCTGGCAGGTGCGGCCCGTGGCGCACGGCGCGCCGATCCCAGCGTCACGATCGTCAGCGCCGCGCCCTCGCAGCGCACCGGCGGTCTGGGCG
Source organism: Chloroflexota bacterium (assembly GCA_035995405.1). Lineage (GTDB taxonomy): Bacteria > Chloroflexota > UBA6077 > UBA6077 > CF-72 > CF-72. The sequence goes on along the minus strand of DASYKL010000727.1, from coordinate 14,960 downwards.
GCACCATGGAAGACGTCGATTGGCTGAACGGCCTGTATGACGCCGGCGGTGCCGCGGCGTTCGATGCCCTCGGCCTGCATGCCTACATCGGCAACCAGGATCCAACGACGGATCCGTCGTGCACGCCGATGTGCTTCCGCGACATCGAGCTTTATCGCGCGGTGATGGAGCAGCACGGCGACGGCGCCAAGAAAGCGCAGATCACCGAGCTCGGCACGCTCGAAAAGACCGCCAACGACCTTGGGCCATACGCCTGGATGGAGCTACCCAGCGCCACCCGCGCCGACTACCTGGTGCAGGCGCTGCACATGGCCAGCACCCAGTACCCCTGGCTAATGGGCGCGACGATCTTCAATCTGGACTACGCCTCGATCGGCACACTGTCACCGACCAGCGAGCGCGGCTGGTTCAGCCTCCTGAACTCCGACCGCTCTCCGCGGCAGGCGTTCTCCGCCATCCAGCAAGCTCGCGCCAACGGCTATCTGCCGGATTAGGACTGCGCGGGGCTGACGCGGATGGAAGTCAAGCCATAGAACTGCGCGACACAGGGATTCGGGTAGTAGGTCGGGTCCGACGTGAGGAATTCAAAGCCGAAATGCGGGGGCAAGGTGCGCTCGACGGTGACCTGGTCGCCCGAGAGCGCACGCTCGCGGATCGTCGCGTCGAGGGCATCCCACTCCGCGGCGTAGGCGGTGTCGACCGGCACCTGAGCCAGCGCGGTCGGCAGCGCCAGCAGTGACACAACGGCCAGCGCCACCAGGACTGCATTCCAGGCAGGTGCGGCGAGTACGCGGTCGAGCTGGCTCCGTCGCCGCGCGGCCTGGCCGAGCGCTTCGCCCAGCAGGTAGCCGACGCCGCACAGACCAAGGGCGGCAACCCAGACGGGGACAATCTGAGCGCGCTCAGGAACATCCCACTGCTGGGCGAAATAGCCCGGCACGATCGCTGCCAGCAACAGGACCCAGCCACAGACGACGATGCCCAGCCCGAGCCCGACGCGTCCGAGCCAGGCCTGGCCTGTCGATGCGGCGCGGTTGACGCGCGCGCCGTGTAAACCGAGCCAGATGCTGAGGCCGAGAGCCAGTACCACACCCACGCGAGCCCGGAACTGGACTGCCCTGGCGAACAAACCGACGAAGTCGATACCCGCGCGGAACGCATCCGGTAGCTCCGACACACTGTGCACACGGCCCGTCACTCGCAGCTCGTGGAGGTAGTTGCCGGGCGCGATGACGACCAGCACCGCCCCGATCAGGGACGCCACGAGTCCGACCACGAGGAAAGTCGAGACAGCCGTAGCGCGCACTGGCCGAACGAGCAGCGCGAACGCGACGGCGAAGACAAGCAGTGTTAGCTGCACGCCCAACGATGTCTCGGACAGTCCGGCCGTCACCAGCAGCAGGACCCCATTGCCCAGCAACGCCCAGCGCGAGACCGCGTCGGCTGCCCACACCCGGGCTAGCCAACCGATAGACACGGTCAACAACACCAGCGGCAGCACGTACGTCAGCATGCCCGTCTGCCAGAAGAGCGACTGGTCGACGTTCGGCGCGCCCTGGACGCAGATGAGGGCGACGGCCGTGCTGACCAACGTCGCGGTCAGCGTCGGCACCGGCCACCGCTGCCTAACGGCGACCGGCCGCAGCGCCCAGCCGCCCGCGGCGATCAAAGCAAGCAGAGCCACGGCTGGCAGGACCTGCACGATGGCTGGCCCGACGAGCTCGAACAGGCCGACAACAAAGTAGTAGCTGAACCGACCGGACCAGTTCTGGTACCAGTCGACCTGGGCGCCAACGAAGCCGGCCGCTCGTTGGAGACCAGCGGTGCAGTAGTCGTCCGCGGTATAGCGAGCGAACCAGCCGCGGTAGGCGTACGCGGCGATGACAACCGCCAGGCTCAGCCCGAGCGCACCGAGGCCGACGCGGCGCGTCGGGAGCAGGGGGGAACGCCCAGTCGGCACCCGACATTCTGCCATGGCTGTTTAGCTCGGCCTGGGAATCTTTTCGTCGCGCGCGGTGTTTTCCAGAATCATGGAATTGCGAATCTGCGAGCGCCCCGAACCGAGCCACATCCACATTCCGCGGCCGAGTCGCCTTCAGGGAAGTTCTCAGCAGATGCCCGCATTCGAAATGGCGGACGCGCGGCCCGCCTACTTCGATGGCGAGGAGTGTCAGCCCCACGACCCCAGCTGACCTGATCGCAAGAAAGCCCCCGCGCCACTGACTGGCACGGGGGCTTTTCGGTAGTGTTCGAGTGGTTCGAGATTCGTCTGGGGACGAAACTAGTTCTGCGCCAATGCCGCCTCGGCGCGGTCGGCAGCATGGGTCTTGTCCGTCTGGCCGACGATCGCGTCGATGATGCCGTAGTCACGAGCTTCGACGGCACTCATCCAGTAGTCGCGGTTGATATCGCGCTTGATGCGCTCGACCGACTGGCCCGTGTCTGCCGCCAGGAGCTGTTGCATGCGTGCTTCGAGACGCAGCATCTCGCGCGCCTGGACCTCGATGTCCGACGCCGTGCCCTGGAAGCCAGACGACGCCTGATGAATCAGAATGCGCGAGTTCGGCAGGGACGTGCGCTTACCCTTGGCCCCGCCAGCGAGCAGCCACGCGCCCATTGAGGCGGCCATACCGATACACGTGGTCGCCACGGGCGGCGTGATCAGCTGCATCGTGTCGTAAATGGCCAGGCCAGCGTCAACCGACCCGCCCGGGCTGTTGACGTACAGCTGGATTTCGCGTTCCGGATCGTCCTGAGCCAGAAACAATAACTGGGCCACGATCAAGTTGGCCACGGTATCGTCGATGGGCGTACCGAGAAAGACGATACGGTTACGCAGGAGCAGTGAGTAAATGTCCGAGGCGCGTTCGCCGCGGCTGGTCTGTTCGACCACCATCGGGACCATATACGCGCTCGGTTCTCGCGGGGAGAACAAGGGAGGCATACCTCATGAGAACACATCAGTGCTCAAATTCTTCCCTTAATAATCAAACAGTGGCTATACGAATGGGTAGGTACGCAGAATCATCGAGAACGTTGATCGTTGCGACGTCCGAGAACCCGCGCCGCGATCATGTTGCGGTGAATCTGCATCGTCCCGCCGTAGATCGCCGTCCCCCGCACCCGTCGGTAGCGCTGATTCACCGGCGCCTCGGCCATATACCCGTACCCGCCGAACAGCTGGATGGCCATGTCGCAAACCTTGACGCACGTCTCGGCGATGAACACTTTGGCCATCGACACCTGCAGCGGATCCAGCTCGCCGTCTCGCTCCGATAGGGCCGCCTGATACAGCGTCGCGCGGCAGGCGTTCAGCTGGATCGCCATATCGGCCAGCATCCATTGCAAGCCTTGAAAGTCAGCCAGCTCGCGACCGAACTGTCGCCGCACCTGCACATGCCGCAGCGCATCGTCGTACGACGCCGTGGCCATACCAAGCGCCTGCGCCACCCCCGACAAACGATTGCGGTTGTAGATGCGGATCAACCGACCGAACGCGTTGCCCGTCACCAGCACGTTCTCCGCCGGCACCCGGCAGTCGTCAAACAGCAGCTGGGCCTGATCTTCGTCAGCCATGTTGTGGTCGTTGCGGACGATCGAAAAACCTGGCGTGTCCTTTTCGACCACCAGCGCGCCAATCGATCGGCCGCCCTCATCGGCCGTGCCGAACCGGGCATAGGTAATAAAGACGTCGGCGTGCTTGCCGCCGCTGATAAAGATCTTGCCGCCGTTCAAACAATATGCCGATCCGTCGGGCGTCAACCTAGCGGTGGTCGTCATCTCGGTCGCTGCTGAGCCAGCTTCTGGCTCGGTCATAGCGATCGCGCAGCGCATCCGACCTTCACAGATCGGCCGCAGCCAGCGCTCCTGCTGGTCCGGCGTCCCGAGGACCCAGAGGTGACTGGCAGTGCCGGTGCCGTTGGTGTGCATCTCGGCGGCGCTGCGCGGATCGTATTTGGCCATCTCCTCGACGGCCAGCACCGCATCGAAATAGGACAGCCCGCCGCCACCATGCTCGACGGGTGCTGTCATCCCCAGCAGGCCCTGGGCGCCGAGCTTACGCAGCCGCGCCTGGTACTGGTCTTCGGATTCAACCTTGAAGGCGGCATCGGCCAGCTCGCGACTGGCGAACTCAGCGACCATGCGTTTGATCGCGTGCTGCTGTTCGGTGAGCATCATGAGCCGAGCTTGTCCCCTTGCTCTTCAAATTCGATGGCGGCATCCAGCATCAGCACACCCTCGCCGACGGGTAGCACCAGCAGCGGATTCAGCTCGACGTTGCTCACTCCTGTCGGTAAGCCGACGGCGAGGTCTGACAGACGCACCAGTGCGCTGGCCAGCGCCTCGACATCAGCTGGCGGTCGACCACGCCAGCCATGCAGGACCGCCGCCCCGCGCAGCTCGGCGATCATCGCTCGCGCTTCGGGCAGAGAGATGGGCGCCAGGCGCATGGCCACATCAGCGAGCGACTCGACCTGCACACCACCCAGGCCGACCACAACCAGTGGTCCCAACAGCGGCTCGTGGCGCGCGGCGACCAGCACTTCGACGCCGTTGGGCGGCGCCATCCGCTGCACGAGCACGCCTTCTCGTCCCAACTCGCCCCCGTTGCTGGCCATGATCGCCTCGTACCCAGCGCGGACCTCGGCCTCGCTGGCCAGGCCCAGGTGGACGCCGCCAATGTCGGTCTTATGTGGCACGTCCGCCGCCTGGATCTTCAGCGCGACTGGTCCACCGCCCAGCGCCTGCCAGGCCGCCACGGCCGCATCGGCGGACTGAACCGAGCGGTCCTCAGGCGAAGGGATACCCAGCGGCGCCAGGTACGCCCGCGCGCCTGACTCCGAGAGCGGGCCCCGCACCGCGGGCCACGTCCCCGGCGAACCGTCATCGCGCAATACCGCGACTGACCCCGCGCCGCGTAAAAACTCGGCGTACTCCGCTGCCGCGGCCATCGCTCGCGCGGTGCGACCAGGCGTCGAAAAGCACGGTATCCCCAGCTCCGCCAACGCCGCCAGCACTTTCGGGCTGGCCCGCGTATACGAGTAATAGACCGTCGCCGCTGCCGTCCCCTCGATCGCACTTTCTAGCTCAGGCAGTGTCTCGAAAAACCGCTCCTCACGTACGAGCGTGCCGACCGCCACCACCGTGTCAAAACGCGACGAGCGAGCCAGATGCCCGAGCGCGCGCTCGAAGCCACCACTCAGCGCCGCCTGCGCGGTGATATCGACCGGATTGGCAACGCTGCCGTACGTCGGAATAAACGCTTGAATTGCAGCTTGTGTCGCGGTATCTGGTGGCGGTAGGTCGAGACCGCATATGGCGGACGCGTCGGCCAGCCACGCCCCGGCGCCGCCGGACGCCGTCAGCACCGCCACGCGTCGTCCAGCAGGCAATCGACCGACGCTGAAATATGCCGCCACATCGCACATCTCGTCCACATCATCCACGCGCACCATGCCTAGCTGGCGAAATGCAGCGGAGTACGCCGCATCGGACCCCACCAGACTCGCCGTATGCGATGCCGCGGCACGACGACCTGCCTCCGACCGGCCAATCTTGGCCACCACCAACGGCTTTTTCAGATGAGCCGCCTTGCGCGCCACATCCAGCAGACGCCGCGGTCGGCGGAACGACTCCACAAACCCCAGAATCACATGGCACGAGGGATCATCGAGCAAATAATCAACGTAGTCCGCCCAGCCAAGGTCCACCTCGTTACCGGTGCTCACGACGGCGCCCACCGCGAGGCCGCGATCGTGGGCATGGTTCATCAACGCGAAAGCCATGCCGCCGCTCTGCGACACGATCGCAATGGGACCAGCCGGCGCTGCCACGAAACCATGCTGCGGATCGACCGCCGGGCTGAACGTCGCACACAGATTTCCTGCCGGGTTGTAGAGGCCTTCGGAGTTCGGACCGCACACGCGGAGCCCTGTTCGCGCAACAAGATCGACAATGGCCTGCTGCATCGCCAGGCCAGCAACGCCGCTTTCGGCGAAACCCGACGTGATCACCATCGCCGTCGCCACACCCGCCGCTGCGCATTCCTCCAGCACGCCGATGACACTGCCGGCCGGCACGACTACCAGTGCCAGATCCACCGGACTCGGTACCGCGCTGATGGAGGGGTACACGGGCAAACCGAACAGCTCGGTGTACTTCGGATTGACCGGGTAGATCTGGCCGCCATAGCCATGCTGCCGCAGCAGACGCAGCGGCCGCGCGCTTATCGATTGCGGATCGGCTGACGCGCCGATCAGCGCGACGGACCGTGGCTCGAACAGCAGCCGCAGATCGCTACTCACCGCGACGCGTGCATTCCAGAAGCGTGCCCTCCCCGAGCCGAGCGTACCAGACCCGCGACAGGCCACAATGCGGTTATGACCCAAGCAGAAGTGCGGCGCTACAAGACCGCGGCGCGGTCAACGGAGACCTTTGGCCGAGTCCTGATCAGTGCTCGAGACCAACACCTGATCTCCGATGGGCCGGTGCAGAACGGCTGCCCAGGCGAGGCGATCACCCCCGCCGAGATGTTCCTGTCGGGCGTAGCCGCCTGCGGCGTCGAGCTGATCAGCGTACTGGCCAAGCAGCTCAACGTGCCGTTGCGATCCGTTAGCGCGGCGATCGAGGCGACCCAGGATCCAGCCAACCCCGTGCGCCAGGATGTCAACATCTTCAACACCGTCCGCTTGAACCTCGAGCTGGCAGGGGTGACGCAAGAACAAGGCAGCGACCTGGTGGAGCGCTTCAAGCGCCGTTGACCGCTCTACGGCACGGTCGCAGTTGCGACCCCCGACGTCACCGTGGAATTCAACGCCATCGCCTGACAGGGCTGCTCGCCACGCGACCGGAGTAAACTCCCCGTGTGAGCGACACGCGGGCAGCAACGGCAGCAACGGCAGCAGCGGCAGCAGCGGCAGCAGCGGCAGCCGCTAAAGCAAACCCGGCGGCCGCGCTGGCGGACGAAGCCGCCGCTCAGCCGCGCCGCGCAGACGGCACAACTCCCGCCGACGCGTCAAACGTCGACGGGACGCGCGCTGAGACGGACCTACGCTGTACCTTCTGCGGCCTCAGCGCCTGCTGGACCAAGTAGTTCGTTTCAGGCCTCAGCCGCCACGGGACGGAACCGCGGCAGCGCATTACCCGCACCGGTATCATGAAACACCACCTCCACCGGCTGCCCAATCCGCACGCTGTCTGGATCGCACGACACGATATTGGTCATTACTCGCGGGCCCTCGTCCAGCTCGACGTACGCCAGCACGTAAACTCCCGCTTCACGGTACGCCGGTAAGTCCGCCTGGCCACGCCGATTGACCGTGTAGCTGTAGATCGTCCCTCGACCAGACGCCGCGGTCCACTCCACATCCACCGACGCGCAGCGCGGACAGTACGGTCGCGGATACCAGATCACCCCGTCGCACTTGCGACAGCGCGGCAGCAACAGCTCGCCCCGCGCCGTACCCTCCCAAAATGCCGTAATCTCTGGTTGGACGAACGGCGCAGGCGTCGGTAACACGCGCTCTTCAATCGCCATGTCAGGCGTCCTCCGTTCCCAGGATGAGCGTCGAGCTACCCATCCGCGTCCCCAGGGACCCGCCGGTGCCATGCACCAGCGCCAGCTCACAATCCGCGACCTGGACCGCGGGGTGCGCGTCGCCACGCATCTGCCGCACGCCTTCCAATACCTTCATCATGCCGCCCATTCCAGGGTGGTTGTTGCACAACCCACCGCCATCCGTATTGACCGGCAGTCGGCCGCCTCGCGCTCGCAAGCCGCCGTCCGCCACGAACGCGCCACCGCTGCCCTTTTCACAAAACCCGAGATCCTCGAGCGTCTCGACAACCGTGATGGTGAACGAGTCGTAGATGGACGCATAGTCGATATCCGCGGGCCTGACACCGGCTTCAGCAAACGCTCGCGGACCGGACCAGCGCGCACCGGTGTACGTCAGATCGATGCGACCATTGTCGGTGTGCTTCGGCGCTTCGGCTTGACCGAGGATCTTGACCCGCGTCTTGCCCAGCGACCGGGCGACCTCCGGCGAAGCCACGATCACTGCCCCGCCACCATCAGTGACCACGCAGGTGTCCAACCGGTGCAGCGGATCCGACAACATCGGCGAGGCCAGGACCTCCTCCACCGTCACCGGCTTCTTCAGAAGCGCGTGCGGGTTGTACTGCGCATGCTCCGAAGCCGCTACTTTGACCCACGCCAGTTGCTCGCTCGTTGTGCCGTACTCGTGCATATGCCGCTGCGCCGCCAGCGCATACATGCCTATCGTGCTGCTGCCAAAGACCAGCTCGAAGGAGGTCTCCGGACTCGGCGTCAGGCCGCGCGGCTGCTGCTCGCTGCGGGGACGATTCGCCAGCGTCACCAGAGCCACGCTGCAGTGGCCCATGGCGATCGCCGCGGCGGCGTGGCCGATCTGAAACACTGGCGACGAACCGCCCGTCATCGTCGAATCCACGTAGCGCAACTGCGTGAGGCCGAGATAGTCGGCCATCACAATACCGACCATGCCAACACCGCCGGTGCAGAAAAAGCCATCTATATCCGCCAGCGTGAGACCCGCGTCCGCCAGCACGCCGATCGTATTTTCGGCGTGTATTTGCGCCACCGAACGGTCCGGTATGACGCGGTCCGGATGCTCGAACGCGCCAACGATAAACGCCTTGCCTCTGATGCTCACGTACGCACACTCCCCGCCGCTAAGCGAATATCCATCTCCGTCAACGACTGGACCTCCTCAAACGAAAAGCCATCGGCCACCGCCGCGACCAAGAATTGGCCACCCACGCGCCGCAGAATGGCCAGATCCGTCACCACCACATCGACGCAATCGACACCTGTCAGTGGATACGCCGTCTGACGGACGAGCTTCGGCCGGCCGCGGCTATCCTGGTGCTCCATCATCACGATCAACAGTTGTTTGCCGGCGACCAGGTCCATCGCCCCGCCGATGCCGCCCAGACGCGGATCGCCCAGGCTGAAGTTGGCCAGGTTCCCGGCCTGGTCAACCTGATAGGCACCCAGCACGACCGCATCCAGCTTGCCGGAGCGCGCCATCTCGAACGACGCGACGCTGTCGAAGAACGATGCGCCGGGTAGCTCGGCAACAAATTGACCCGATGCGTTGAAGACGTCGCGGTCGATCTGTTCGCCCGAGACCATCGGGCCGTAGCCCAGGATGCCGTTTTCACCGTGCAGCGTGATGTCGCGACCTTCGATGTAGTTCGACACCAGCGTCGGCATGCCCGTGCCCAGATTAACGTAGCTGCCTTCGGCCAACAGCAATGCCGTTCGGCGGGCCATCTCGGCGCGGGTCCAGCCGGGTTTGCCGTGGTACTGCCGTGGCACGTCGGCGGCTCGTCGCGGAGCGAGGAGCGCCTGCTCGGGCTCGACCGTCTTCTGCACGACGCGAGTCACCAGAATGCCCGGTAACCCGACGCGTTCGGCGGGAATCTCGCCAACCTCGACGATCTCGTCGACTTCAACAATCGCCACCCGTGCGGCTTTGGCGAACGCCGGCACGAAGTTGCGGCTGCTGCCACGCAGCTCAATATTGCCCAGTCGGTCGCCGCGATATGCCCGCAGAAACGCGAAATCGACCGGCAACGCCTGTTCAAGAATGTGCAGCCGCCCATTGAAAAGCCGCACTTCTTTGCCGGCTGCGATCGGCGTCCCTACCCCAACAGGCGTGTAGAAGGCTGGGATGCCGGCACCGGCGGCGCGCATCCGCTCGACTAACGTGCCTTGCGGCACCAGCTCGACCTGGACCTGGCCTGCCTCGATCTGCTCGTCGGCCGCCGTCGGCATTCCAGGCCGCGACGTGAACGACACGATCAGCTTGCTCACCTGACCGCCCGCGACCAGCAACACGCCACGCAATTGGCCCGCCGCGCCGAGCGCGTTGCTCACCAGCGTCAGATCCTTGACACCCTTGTCGTGCGTTGCCAGCAGCAGGCTGCAAGCAAAGCCGTAGCTCGTGCCAAACCCTGAGACGGCTATGGACGCCCCGTCATGCAGGTCGAACAGAGCCGCTTCGGGAGACGCGTACACCTTGTCCAACCTGGCTGGCCCCCTTTCGAGCGAGGCTTAGGGTAACCGTAAACTCGCTCGATGGCTCAGCCGATCAACTGACGAACAGTCCTGGTTCGATTTGGCGGAACGCCCCTCGCCGGCGTCCTCGGCGCTCAGGTGCTGGCCGCGGGCGGCGCCGCTAAGAAATCTGGCCGCTGGCGCCCTGGACCAGCCAGTCGGTGCTGTTCAGCATCTCCTCAAAATTACCGATCTGACCATCCGCTACCCGCACCTTGCCGGTGTTGTCGTAAATCGGGCCGCGGAACACCTGCAGCTCACCTGAGATCAACGCGGCCTTGGACGTCTCCACGAGAGCTTTGGTGTCTTCAGACACCAGCGGCCCATACGGCGCCAACGCGGCATAGCCACTCGCCAGGTTGCCCACGTCGTTGGTGGACTTCCACGTCCCGTTCATCACATCCGTGGCCATCTTCGTAAACAGCGGTCCCCACGTGAAGCCGACACCTGTCAGCCAGTGATCGCCGGCTGCATTTCGGGCGCAGAGACAATGGAAGCCCATCGACATGATGCCGCGCTGTTCAGCCGTCTGAATCACCGAAGACGGTGAATCCACGATCATCGTCACCACATCAACACCGTTGTCAGCCAGCGCGTTGACGGCCTCAGCCTCTTTCGCCGGATCAACCCACGTGTTATTCACAATCACCTGCGTCGTCGCATTGGGATTGACCGACAGCGCCCCTAGCTGGAACGCGTTGATCGACGTCAGGATGTTCGGAATCGGGAAGCCGATGATCCAACCCAGTTTGCCAGTCCTGGTAGTCCGTCCCGCGACCTGACCCATCAGGTATTCAAACGATGTGGTATCCGACCAGAACGTCCCAAGATTCGCCGACTGCTTGTAGCCGGCTGGGTGCTCGAACATGACATCCGGGTGCCGCCTGGCAACATTCAGCGCCGGGTCGAGATAGCCGAAGCTCTGCGGGAATACGAGCTTCGCACCCTGGGCGACCATGTTCTCCATCACCCGTTCGGAATCCGCACTCTCAGGTACCTGCTCGGCTTCGATCAGTTTGACACCAGGCAAATTGGCCTGCATGTTCAACAGGCCCTCGTGCATGGCCTGGTTGTAACCATTGTCGTTGACCGATCCAACGTGCAGCGCGCCGACGGTCAACGTCGTGGTCTGCGCCTGGGCCGGAGTCAGAAACAGCGCGGCGACGACACCCGCCGTGCTCAGAAGCGAAAACGCCCGAAACTTCATAACAAAAACCTCCGCAAATTAGTCCGTGCCTTCGAATACAGATGAGAGTCCTTGTGGCATCTGGTACTGCCGATTCCTACCCCAGATCAGCAGCACAACAATCGTCAAGACGTAGGGCAGCATGTCGAGAAGGAACGGCGATACCGACGCATTACGTGCCTGCAGCTGCAGCTGAAACGCGATTGCACCGCCGAAGAGCAACGCCCCGGCGATCGCTCGCACGGGATGCCACGACGCAAAAATCACCAGCGCCACGGCGATGAACCCACGGCCGGCAGTCATCTGCTCGACCCACACGCGGGCGTACGACAGCGACAATTGTGCGCCACCAATACCGCCAAGCAGACCACCGACGAACAACGCCTGGTACTGCAAGCTGCGCGGATTCAAACCCGACGCATACGCCACCACGCGACTTTCGCCGACCGTTCGTAGCGACAAACCCCACCGCGTGCGGTACAGCAGCCACCACACGAAACCGGACATCGGCAGCATGGCGAACCACAGAATGTCACCCTGAAACAGCACCTGCCCGACGATGGGAATGTCGGACAAGAATGGGATGCTGATCTGCTGCAAACCGTTGATCCGCTTGCCGACGTAGTCCGCGCCGAGGATCGACGTCAGGCCATAGGCCAGAAACAACAATGTCAGTCCGCTGGCAAGCTGATTGGCCCGGCGCGTGATAACCAGCAACCCGAGCACCAGGTTGAACACGCCTCCAGCAATGGCGGCGATCAACAACGCGATATACGGATTCCCCGTCTGTGAGGCGACGATGAACCCAGCGCAGGCCCCGACGAGCATGCAGCCCTCGAGGCCGAGATTGACGATCCCCGCGCGCTGGACGATCACTTCGCCGAGCGCGGCGTAGAAAATCGATGTGCCCGAGCGGATGGCGCCGCTGGCGACGCCCTGAATGAAGGACAGCGCCAGAGCCCAGGTCATCGTGTTGCCTCCGCCGGTCGGCCGCGTTGGACCAGCACCATCACCAGCGTCAAGGCCATCAGCAGATTGACGCTCGCAAAGGGCAGGTGTTGTGAAATTTGCAGCGAGTCACCACTCGCGGTCAGGACGCCAAGCAGCAAGGCCATCACGACAACCAGCAACGGGTTGTGCCCCGCCAACCAGCTGACCAGAAAACCAATGAACCCATAGCCAGGCGAAATGGACGGCACCAGTCGACCTTGAATGGCAGACACCTCGCCGAGACCGGCGATACCCGCCAGAGCACCGCCAACGACCAGCGCGCCGATGATGTACGTGCTGATCCGGATGCCAGCCCGTCGCGCGGCCTCCGGATTGCCGCCGATGGCGCGCATCTCAAAGCCCCAACGCGTCTGGCGCAAGATGAAGAACAGCACCACCACCGCGACCAATGCGAAAATCAATCCGGCGTGGATGCGTTCGGCGCCGAACGTCGGCAGGCGCGCCGCGTCAACGAATTGCGGCGACTGCGGGAAATTGGCGCTCTTGGGATCCTTCCACGGACCAAAGACGAAGAACTGCACGAGCAGCGTTGCCACGTAGTTCAGCAGCAGCGTGCTGATCGTCTCGTTCAACCAGCCTTTCGCGCGCAGCACCGCGGGGAACAGCGCCCACAGCCCGCCACCAACGATGCTGGCGATGAGCATAAGCGGCAGCAGCAGCCAGATTGGCAGACCGCTGAATCCCAGCGCCACACCGGTGGCCAGCCAGGCGCCGATGTAGAGCTGCCCTTCACCGCCGACGTTGACCAGGCCAACGCGAGCAGGCACCGCCACCGCCAGCGCGCACAACATCAGCGGAATCGCCTTGACGACTACCTCCGAGCGGCCGAACGCGGTACCTAACGTGACGCTGAACATGTTGGCGTAGGCGTCGATGGGACTGCGCCCCTGGAGCAGCAGCACCACGGCGAAGCCAATCAAGGCCACCACCAGTGCGCCAACGAATCGGCCGACGGCCACACCGGCCGGCAGCTGGTCCGCCAGTCGTTGCCGCCACGGGACGCCGACTTGCTTCACCCCGCCAGGGGTAAGAGACTGCGGCGCGGCGACCGGCAGCGCGTCAGCCACCGCTCGCACCCGTCATCAACAATCCAACCTCATGCTGCGAAGTCTCCAGTGGCGTAGTAGTTGAGACGATCCGGCCATGGTGCATGACGACCAGCCGGTCGCTGAGATCGAACAGCTCATCAAGGTCTTCCGAGACAAGAAAGATGGCCCCGCCGGCCGCGCGATGGTCGCGCAACACTTGCCTCGCTGCGTTTGCCGATGGCACGTCCATGCCACGAGTTGGATAAAAACTGACGAGCAGCTTCGGTTGTCGGGCCAGCTCCCGAGCGAAGACGAGGCGTTGCACGTTGCCGCCGGAGAGTTGGCCGATGGGCTTGTCCAGGGCCGGAGAGCCCAGGCCGAAGTGGCGCAGCGCCCGCACTGCATGTTCCTTTGCCAGGTCCCAACGGAGACCAAAGCCAGCCCAGCGGCTGTAGCGCCGACGGTCGGGCAGAACCATGTTTTCCAACCCCGACATGCTGGCGACGGCGCCCATCCTGAGCGGGTCTTCTGGGACGCAGCCGAAGCCCAACGTCAGCAGCTCCGCGGGCGACCACCTGGGCTTCGTCCGCCCCAGCACCGACATCGTCCCGTGGGTCATGTTCTTCAGGCCGAGAATCAGATCGCCAAGCTCACGTTGCCCATTGCCAGCAATCGCCGCCGCACCGACGATCTCGCCCGCGCACAGTGTCAAGGAGATATCGGTGAGGTTCAAACGCCCCGTCGGGTCCAGCGCATGAGCGCCCTTGAGCGCGAGCACCACAGGCCCGACGGTAGCGACACCATTCGCCGCCACCGCTTCGGCCGGCACAAGTTCAGCAGCCACCGCTTCAGCTGCCACCACCGCGGCGGTGTCGTTGCTCGCCAGCATCAGCCGGACCAACCCGGCCTCACTCGTCTCCTCAGTCCGCGGAAAGCTGCCCACCACCTGGCCACGCCGCAACACGGTAATGTGATCCGCCACCGTAAGCACTTCCCGAAGCTTATGCGTGATGAAGAGAACCGCCAGTCCGTCCTCGCGCAGCTTGCGGAAAATGTCCATCAACGCATCGCTCTCATGCGGCGCCAACACACTCGTCGGTTCATCGAAAATCAACACACTCGCTTCGGCGATGATCAGCTTCAGAATCTCGACTTTCTGTTGCTCACCCACCGACAGAGCCCCCACACGCGTGTTGGGATCAATCGAGAACTCGTAGCGCTGAGACAGCGCGCGCAGCCGCGTCTCGATCTGCTCCCGGGGCAGCACGAACGGCACATCAGCCAGAGCCAGCGCCACGTTCTCCAGAACAGTCAGAGCCGGAGCCAGCATGAACTGCTGGAACACCATGCCAATACCGAGGCGCTTGCCGTCCGCCGGCGAATGGATCTGCACCTCGCGCTCGCCCGCTCGTATGGTCCCGCTGTCCGGCTGATAAAAACCGTACAGAATTTTCATCAAGGTGCTCTTACCGGCCCCGTTTTCACCGAGGATGGCGTGGACTTCACCGGCGCGGATGTCGAGTGAAATGTCCTGGTTGGCAATAACGCCGGGAAACGCTTTGGTGATTCCGCTCAGCGACAGACGAACAGTACGCGACTCTGCTGGAGCAAGCACCATGATGGGGTGCAGGGA
>DASYKL010000726.1:0-5917 GCA_035995405.1 Chloroflexota bacterium | reverse complement strand
GCCGCTAACGGGCTGCCCTTCAAAATCGTGTTTTCGGCCTGGGAACGCGCACCCTGGACCCTGGTCGGCAAGGCCGAGCTGGCCACCATGGCCGATGTTCGCGGCAAAATCGTCGGCACCAATCGTCCTGGCAGCGCGCCTTATTCCTATCTCGAAGCTGGCCTCGCGCGCGCCGGCCTGGCGATCCCGGACGTCAGCATCCTGTTTCTGAATGCGACCCAGGATGATTACGCGGCACTCCTGGCTGGCCAGGTCGACGCGGCAGTCCTATCGCCGCCATTCGACCTCCAGGCCGAAGCCCAGGGTTTTCACGAAATTGCCTTTTTGGGCGACACTCTGCAGGTGCCGTACACCGGCCTGGCCACCTCAGCGGACTACATTCAGGCGCATCGCCCGGTTGTGGTGAATGTCATTCGCGGTCTGTTAGATGCCGAGGACTGGATTCGCGCACATCCCGAAGCGTCCGCGGCGCACTTCCAGGCGTATCTGGGGGTCAGCCCAGAGATCGCCCAGCAGGCGTACGAAAAAGCCGTGCGCACGCTGACGACGACGGGCGAGACGCAGCCGGAAGGGATCAAACAGCAGATCACGATAGTGGGCGCCGCCCTCAATCGCGAGGTCCAACTCGACCCCGCCACAGTGGTCGATTTCGGTCCCCTGGGCGAAGCCCGCACCAACCGCTAAAGCCCCTCAGGTCGTATACGTCCCCAGCTGCTTTACCGCATACTCGCTGAACTGGGTGTCAATCGCGCTGGCGATGTCAATACGGGCCGTCTGGTAGCCGTTCTCGACGTACCATTCCTGCTGCGCTGCCAGGTCATCCGCCAGCACACCCCCGTTCGGGTTGAGTGCCGGAAACCCAATCTGATCGTACAGCGATCTGTCGGTCAGCGTCGTCCGACGGACCAGAATATCCACAATCGCATCCCGCTCGATCTTCTTGACGAATGCGTCGTTGTACGCCCGCACCCCACGGAGATACGCCACCATCAGTCGGCGCGCCGCGTCCGGCTGGGTCTGGATGAACTGCGGTCCATACATGACCACGGCCGCCTGCTGATTAACGTAAATGTCGTTATCGTCCGGCAAATAAGCGCCGATGCCCTTGGCCGGCCACTGCGTTCGAAACGGCTCGATCGTGACACCGCCGTAGATGGCTTTGTTGGCCAGCGCAGCGCCAATGTCGGCATAGCTGAGCATGGCCAGGTCGACGTCGTGCCAGGTCAGTCCGCCCCGCCGCAAGGCTTTGTCGAGGAATACATGCCCAGAGTTCCCGAGTCCCGCCACAGCCATCTTCTGCCCTTTGAGGTCGGCCCAGGTTTTGATCGTGCCGTTGTCGAGCAAGTCTTTGCGCAGCACAATCGAGCTAAAGATGAACCCCGGTTGCTGGGCGCCTTTGCCAGCCACGATTTTGAGGGGAATACCTCGACCAATGGCGTTGTACAGACCAGCACTTGGCGCACCGGTGGCGACTTCAATTTGCCCGGTGCCAGCCGGCGGAACCATATCCGGGCCGGATTGAAACGGCACGATCTGGAAATCAAGACCCTGTTCGGCGAAATAGCCGCGCTCATCGGCGATGAAGAATCCGGCATCAGAGGTCGAGCCGATGATGCCCACCCGCACGGCAACCCGTGTAGTGGTCACTGGCGCAACCGTCGGAGCCGCCGGTTGCGCTGGCGTTGTCGGCTGGATAGTCGGCGCAGCAAGCGGTGACGGCGTACACGCGGCCAGTAGCGGTAAGGCCAGCCCGCCGAGCACCGTCCGCAACAGGTGGCGGCGGGTCGAGAATAGTGTTGTCACGCCTGTATCTCCTCCTCATGCTGCGAGCGCAACGCACGGCGCAGCCCCTCCGTCGCGGCCGCGTCGACTTTCAACGACGCGGGGTCAACAACCACGCCATAGCTGTCGCGCGCCGCATCCACCGAGACGTAGCCGGCCCGCACATCCCGTTCCACGGCCGTCGGCTCACGTCGTAATGGGTCGCCGCAGCCACCCGCGCCGGCCCCCTCGAACCGCACCACGCTGCCAGCCGCAAACCGATGCTGGCCGGAGCCGCGCAGCACTCTCTCATCAGGAGTCTCAGGGTTGAGCACCAGCCGACCCGTTTTACCGGGTTGGCCGCCGTCGATCCCCTCGCCTGGAAAACGGATCCGGTCGGCCCGCCGATTGAGCGACGCCTCGCGCAACAGCTCATAATCTCGTCGATAACTCAGCCCCCCGCGGAATTCGCCAGGCCCGGCCGAATCGCGAATAAGCTCGAACCGCCGCACACGCAACGGAAATTGCGTCTCCAGAATCTCAATCGGTGCAACCCCCAGATTGGTCGAGTGTCCGGCAACCCCGTCCACGCCGTCACTGCCATGTCGTCCACCCAGGCCGGTACCAAAGATTTCGTACTGCAGCTGTGGTCGCTGCTCAGGACTGGCCGCCTGCCATGAAATAGCCATCGCTCCGCCGCTGCCGCCGCTATGGGCCACTGCGCTCGCCGGATTGAAGTGGCCGAGCGCCTCGAGGACGATGTCGGTCAGGCGGTAACTGCACACGGTTGCCGCGCCGACCGGTGCAGGCATGCGTGGGTTCAGCACACTGCCTTCCCGAAACGTCAGCGTGACCGGCTCGCGCAGTCCATCATTGAACGTGAGCTGCGGATCGGCCATCGCCAACAAGGCGTAAAACGTCGCCATCTCCCCATATTGCGGCGGGACGTTGACAGGTCCGACCGCCTGGTCGTCACTGCCGGAGAAGTCGAAATGAATCGTGTCGCCCGTCACCGTGATCCGAACGTGGAAACGGACTGGCACATCCAGGCGGACGCCGTCATCGTCGAGAAACCCTGAAACCTCGGTTGTCCCGTCGGACCAGGTCCGTAATGCCGCCCGCAATCGCTGCTCGCCGATCCGCAGTAGCTCTTCGAAGACCGCGCGAGTCTCTGCTAGTCCATATCGGTGTACCAGTTGCACGACCCGCTGGGCCGCGACCCTGGTTGTGCCGATTTGCGCCCGCGCGTCACCCAGGACGAGGTCCGGGTGACGGACATTGGCGACGAGAATGTCCTCGATCGCCTGCTGGTACTGGCCCGCCACGTACAGCTTGGTCGGCGGCAACAAAAAGCCTTCCTGATACAACTCCGTCGCCGAGCTCGATGCGCTGCCGGGCACCGATCCACCGAAATCAGGCTTGTGGGCGATGCTGCAGCTGAACGCGGTCAGCTCGTCATCGACGAACACCGGCACTACCACCGCCAGATCCGGTGTGTGTGGGACGCCGCCCAGATACGGGTGATTGGTGATGATCACGTCATCAGCTTGCAAACCGCCCCGGCCGAATTTTTGGAGAATGTTGCGCACGATGCGTCGGTACGACGGCGCGTGCGAATAATTCCCTGAGGTTGTCAGAATCACTCTGCCCTGGTCGTCAACGACGAGATAGCTGCAGTCGCGCGACTCGCGCATGATTGTCGAATAAGCCGAGCGGACCAGGAGCTGGTACATCTCGTCGAGCAGCGCTTCGAGGTTGCTGCGCAACATGCCGACCGTGACGACATCCGCACCAGCCGACTGAGCAGACGGTGTCATTGTCGGCCTCCATATTCCAGGATGAGATTGCCGTAGGCGTCCAGTCTGGCCGACCAGCCAGGTGGGATAACGGTCGTCGCATCGACTTGCTCGACGATTGCTGGCCCGTCGAGGACGTTGCCAAAGGTCAGCTGCTCGCGTCGCCAGATGCGCGCCAGGTGCGCTGCCTCACCGCGACCAAACGACACCACGCGGGTACCGACACACGCCTCAGCCGCGGGGGTTGCGCACGGCGGATTGGCCGCCGGTTGTGGCTCGTACTGTGGCACCGCCACCTCGGCCCGCAGGCGATAACTGACAATCTCGAGCGGTTCGCCCGCGGCGCTGTGGCCGCGCAGCCGGTGATGCAGGTCGTTGAACAGACTGGTGACGGTTGCCTTCTCAGTGTCATGCAGTGGTCCGCTTGACACTGGCACGCGGAGCTCGAAGCCCTGCCCTGCATACCGCACGTCGATTTCCCGAATCAACCGCGGCAGCACGTCCGTGCCAAAGCCTTCCTGCCGTAAATCGCGACGCGCGCGCTCCTCCAGCGAGTCGAAGATGGCTTGCACATGGTCGATGCCGGTCGAGCACAGCAGGCGGACTTCTGACTGGACGTAATCACGGACGACGTCGGTGCACAGTAGCCCGAGCGCCGAAAATGCGCCCGGGTTGGGCGGCGAGACCACTCGTCGCAATCCCAGCTCGTCCGCGACCGCCGCTGCGTGGACGGCCCCTGCGCCGCCGCCCGCCACCAGAGTGAAATCCGGCAGCGTGATCGCTCGCTGCGAAGCCAGAATGCGGATCTTGTCGGCCATCCGCGTGTTGATGATCTGGACCATGGCGTGTGCCGCCTCCACCGCCTCCAAAGCGAGCGGCTTGCCAATCCGCTCCCGAATCGCATCCGCGGCGGCTTCACGGTCGAGGCGTAACCGTCCACCAAGAAAGTACTCCGGGTTGAGGTACCCAAGGACGACATTGGCGTCGGTAATCGTCGGCTTCTCGCCGCCGTGGCCATAGCAGACCGGCCCCGGCACGGCGCCGGCACTCTGCGGCCCAAGATTCAGGCCGCCAGCCGCATCCAACCAGGCTACCGTCCCACCGCCCGCGCCGATGGCCGTGACGTCCAGCATCGGCACCGACAACTCACGCTGGGCGATTTCGCTGTCGGTCACTTCGAGCGGCTGGCCACGCTCGATGAAGGCGATATCGCAGCTCGTTCCGCCAATGTCGATCGTGATGAGACTACCCAGATCGTCCAGCGCGGCTAACCTGGCGCCGGCTTTGACGCCAGCGGCCGGTCCAGACAGTAGGGTATGGATGGTCTTGCCGCCGGCCAGCACCGCCGTAAACGGCATGATGCCACCATTGGACTGCATCAGGTACAGCTGTTCGGTGCGGACGCCGTGGCCGCGCAATTCATCCCGCAAGGTGCTGATGTACTCCAGCAGCAGTGGCTCGAGGTACGCGTTGAGCAATGTGCCCGACATACGCGGCCATTCGCGGATGCGTGGCAGAATCTCACACGACGCTGAGATATAGGCGCCGGGCACTTCTTCTTCGAGGATGGCTTTGGAGCGCTGCTCGTGGGCCGGGTTGGCGTACGAGAACAGATACGACACCGCGATCGAGGTGATTCCGGCCGTCCGCAACGCGCGACCTGCCCGCCGTACCGCATCTTCGTCGAGCGCCTGAATGACCTCTCCACGTGCGTCGACGCGTTCGCCAATCTCGAACGTCAACTCCGCTGGGGCCAGTGGCAAAGGTCGCCGATAGGTCAGGTCGGTAAGTGGCCCGTAGCGCAAACCGCTCTGGACCTCGGCCACGCCGCGCAGCCCCGCCGTCAGGAGCAAGCCAACGGGCACCCCGCGCATCTCGATGAGCGCGTTCGTGGTGATGGTGGTCCCGTGCAGGAATGAGCTGATCGCCTCGGCCGCGACACCGCGTTCGAGGAGCAGCTCGAGACCCGCGATGATACCGCCCGCCGGATTGTGGGGCGTGGTCGGTGTCTTCTCGACCAGCAGCGCGCCCGTTTCGGTGTTGAGTGCCGCGAAATCGGTGAACGTGCCGCCGACGTCCACCCCAACTCGCCAATGCGCCATGTGGAGTCCAGAATACCGTCGCCCGCGCCGCGCCGGCCTGTGCAAGCCCCGTCTGGTGTTGGCGGCACCAGAGCGAGCGGCGGCCGGCCCGACAGACTACGCGGGCCGGCCGGCCCTTTGGGTTAGTACGCCCGCTGGAAGTCGCCTTCCTGCTGGACGTCTGGACCCGTATCTGGCTCGGTGGAGGTTGGCTCTACCGCTTCAGGCGTCGGATTCATCGTTGATGCCCTCCCTTCCGTCGTGATGTGGATCGGTCAG
>DASYKL010000725.1:0-4765 GCA_035995405.1 Chloroflexota bacterium | reverse complement strand
GGCTGGTGAGGAAGACCTTGCCGAACTCCGATGCACCGAGTACTACGTTTCCAGGTGTCTTGCATCGGCGGCGGAAGCGCGGTATCGGCTTCCGGAGTGGCTCGAATGGATGGACCTGGAGATCGACAACATCCGCGAAGTCCTCCGGCGGTGCCTGGAACGTCACGACTTCCAGCGTGGGCTTCAGCTGGCGACGTTGTTGACGTATTACTGGATTACGCGAGCGACCACGGAAGGAGCGCATTGGCTCGATTCGTTCCTTGCGCTGGCGGATGGCACTCCGGCGGCGCAGGCCCTGGCGTATTTCGTTCGCGGATTCCTGGGTGTCCTGCAGAGCGACCCTGCTGCCGCCCGACCAGCACTGGAATGCGCCGTGGAGCAGGCTAGAGCGACTGGACCAGCTTCTCTCCTCTCGCGCTCACTCGCGATGGCATCCCTCGCCGCGAGCATGGCCGGCGACCGCCCATCGGCCAGGCGCTTGCTCGATCAGGCTGAAGCCGCGACAACCGGTCACGAAAATGACGTGTCAGCCATGCTGATGCTGCTCCAGGCTCGGGCGCTCGGCGGTCTCTTCGAGGGCGATCTAGACGGGGTCAGATCCGCCGCGCTGGAGGGCGCGCGTCTGAGTCGCGAGATCGGTGATCTCTACAGCCTTGAGATGATGCTGATCAACCTGGGCATGGTGGGTTTAATAGAACGTGACCTTGCCGCGGCAAAGCCGCTGTTCACCGAAGCGTTGCAGATTGCCCGCCAGATTGACGATCGCGTGGCGCAGTACTGGACCCTCGACGCATTGGGCTGTCATGCCGCCAGCTCCGGCCAGGTGCGGCTTGCCGCGCGGCTCTTCGGAGCCGCGGAAACGGTGCGGACTGAAGCTGGCGCCACCATCGTGGGCGTGCTCGCACCGCTGTTGTCCGCGGGCACACAGTCGGTCAACGCGGCGCTTGGCGCGTCGAAATTCCGAACCGAGTACACAGCCGGACAAGAGTTGAGTCGAGCCGGCGCGATTACGCTGGCGCTCGGTGAATCCGCGCAGCCAGTCGCTGCGCATACAGATACCGCGGACACGGCGCCACTTGGCAGCCGAGAGGCGGAGGTGGCGCAATTGGTCGCCGAGGGCTCGAGCAATAAACAGATCGGTACCCGTTTGTTCATCTCCGAGCGCACCGTCGACAGCCACGTGCGCAGCATTCTCAACAAGCTCGGCGTCAACTCTCGAGCCCAGATCGCCGTCTGGGTTCGTTCGGCGAATCGCTAGTAAGCTGCACGGAAGGCGGCGTGCGCACCTCGGCCAGATTGGCCAGCGTCGCCCTCGTCACAATCACCGGCGTCACATGCCTCAATGCGGTCTTCCCGTGCGAGAACTGCGTGCCGTGGCCCAAGGCGCTCAATCGCCGATCGGATCAAGCTTGGTAGTCTCATCGGCCAAAGCGATTTGTTGTATTTGTGTCTGGATGTCCTCGCGGACACCACTAAAGCGGCACGGGCGCTGTGCAACGTCTACTGTGAGACGCGACTCAGAACGCGCTGAAGTTCGAAGCGGCCTCGAGATCCCGGCTGGGTGGATGCCGGGTGGAGTGCAGCGCGAGACGGCTGAGTCGGTGCCGAAGGAGGCTCCATCAACTCATGACAACCACTATTCGGCCTGCGTCCGATCTCCCCCTATCAGCCCCGCCAACCCATCGAACGCTCGTGGGCACCAGTGCTAGCAGCGTGACCTCGCCCAAGCGTCTCGCGAGAATCGCCGGCGTCCTCTACCTGTTCGTCGCCATCTTCGGCGGCTTTGCTGAAGGATTCGTGGATCCCAAGATGTACGTCGCGGGCAACGCGGCGGCAGCGGCTGGGAACGTTGTCGCAAACGCCGGGCTTGTCCGCCTGGGAGTTGTCGCGCACCTGTTTGATGCGACGTTCTTCATCTTCCTGGCCCTGACCATGTACATCCTGCTACAGCATGTGCACAAGAGCGTGGCGAGGGCGATGGTGGTCCTCGTCGCGCTCGCGACGGGCATCAAGTCACTCAATGCGATTTTCCAGTTTGAGGGCTTGCAGGTCGCAACCAACAGCTCCTATGCGGCGGCCTTCGGCATCGCGGGCTCCAATGCACTGGTGCTGCTCTTGCTCGACACCCAGCATTACGGCACCCTCATCGCGCAGGTCTTCTTTGGCCTGTGGCTGGCGCCTCTGGGATACCTCGCCTACCAGTCATCGGGGATGTTCCCCAGGTGGCTGGGCGTCCTGCTCATCGCGGCGGCAGCATGCTACGTCGTGGACCTGCTTGCGGCGTTCTTGCTCCCCGACGTCGCAGCGATGATCCACCCCGTCGTCGGCATGTTGGCCCCAGCAATCGCGGAAATCTCGATGCTCTTGTACCTGCTCATCATTGGCGTGAAGACAGACGACAAGACACTAGAGCCCGGCGAGCGCATCCTCGCAGCGGCGTAAACGCTACAAGCACCGGCAGCGGGCCTTCCCGACCTGTCCACGGATACAGCACCGGACCGGAGGAAATTGACATAGGCGCGAGCCAGGTCATGGATCCGCTCGAGCTGCGCAAGCATGCGACTATGTCGCGGCCTGGTTTGGTGGTCTACGTGCTCACGCCCCCCGGCGGGTTCGCGCTCGCCGCGCGGTCCGGCGGATTGGTGCGGTGAGCCGGTCCGGGCCTCATCGCTTTGTGTTCTTGGCTCGGCGGAGTCTCCGCTAGTCCGCTGGTCCGCCGCTTGCCGTGGTCGGTGTCAACCAGCGGAGCCGAAGAAAGATCCGCTACAAGAGCGCGCCTCTAGCTCTTTGTGGGGCGTGCACGCACATGCATGCGCTCACCCTGCGGGCCGAAGAGGCTGAGGAGTTCGACGGGCGCCGCGCCGGCTCGCCCGAACCAGTGCGGGACGCGGGTGTCGAACTCGGCCGCCTCACCCGCTCGCAGCAAAAGGTCGTGCTCGCCCAGAACAATCCGCAATTGACCGCTCAGGACGTACAGCCACTCGTAACCCTCGTGCATCTGCAGGTCAGGTTCCTGGCGGGCGCGACTCGTGGGGATGACCAGTTTGTACGCCTGCAACCCGCCCGTACGTCGGGTGAGTGGCAACACGGTCATCCCGTTGCGGGTAAAGGGCTGTGCGTGGATGCGTGGATCGCCGGTCGGCGGTGCGCCGATCAGCTCATCGAGCGGGACCTGGTGGGCCTGGGCGAGCGGCAGGAGCAACTCGAGGTTCGGCCGCCGCTGTCCAGACTCGAGCCTCGACAGCGTGCTGACCGAGATAGCCGTTGCTGCCGAGAGATCGGCCAGGGTCATGTCGCGCTGCTGGCGCAGAGCGCGCAGCCGAGGCCCGACTGTGGCCAGGACCTTATCAAGATCAAGTGAGCTGTCCATCACAGTACTTTGCCATATCAGCAAGAATCATTGCCAACTCGTTCCCGGTGACCGATGGTGTTGCCAGAGGTAATCGATCTGATGAACAACAAGATAGATACGTACGATGTGGTGGTCGTCGGCGGTGGCGCCGCCGGCCTGAGCGGCGCGCTACTGCTCGCGCGGTCGCGCCGCTCGGTACTCGTGATCGACCGCGGTGAACCGCGCAACGCGCCAGCGGCCGCCGCACACGGGTTCCTGTCCCGCGACGGGATCAATCCGCTGGAGTTGCTGGAGCTCGGACGAGCGGAGGTCCGCGGCTATGGCGGGCAACTCATGGAGGGTCGGGTTAGCTCGGTTGCGCGCGACGACGTCGGCTTCATTGTCACCCTCGAGGATGACCGTGTGGTCAGCGCGCGCCGACTGCTGGTGACCACCGGACTCGTCGATGAACTCCCGGATGTGCCAGGTGTGCGCGAACGCTGGGGGCGCGACGTGCTCCATTGCCCGTATTGCCACGGCTGGGAGGTGCGCGACCAGGCAGTCGGGATCCTGGCGAGCGGCTCACGGGCGGTGCACATGGCGTTGCTCTTTCGGCAGTTGACGTCCGACCTGGTGCTATTCACCCACACCGCACCGCCTCTGACCGACGAGCAGGCCGAGCAGTTGGCTGCGCGCCACATACGCGTCGTCACCGGCTTTGTGGATTCCCTCGAGGTGGTCGACGACCACCTGACCGGGGTGCGCTTGCGTGACGGCTCGGTCGTGCCCCGGCAAGCATTGGTCGTCGCGCCGCGCTTCGTGGCCCGGTCGGAGGTCCTGACCGCGCTCGGGCTCCGCCCGACCGCCCACCCGCTCGGCGGCGAATTTTTAGCAGTCGCCGCCGATGCCACAGGTCTGACAGACGTGCCAGGTGTTTGGATCGCCGGCAACGTCACCGATCTTGCCGCCTCGCTCGTCGTCGCGGCCGCCGGAGGCGCGTCCGCGGCCGCGGCCATCAACGCCGATCTGGTCGCCGAGGACACCCGTTTGGCCGTCACCGCTCACCGGTATCTACCATCCGGTGCGCCCGAGCGCGTATCTGCGAGCGTGTCGTGAACCACGACCATGAGGCCGACGCCTCCATGTGGACGCAGGAGTTCTGGGACGAGCGCTACGCCTCGGCCGCCACGATCTGGAGCGGCAACCCGAACCCCCACCTGGTGGCGCAGGTCTCCGACCTCAGACCAGGTACGGCGTTAGACGTTGGCAGCGGCGAAGGCGCCGACGCGATCTGGCTGGCCGAGCAAGGCTGGCAAGTGACCGGCATCGACGTTTCGATGGTGGCGTTGGAGCGTGCCGCACAAATGGCAGCCGCCGCCGGTCATGACGTCGCGGACCGAATCACCTGGCAGCAGGCCGACATCCTGACCTGGG
>DASYKL010000724.1:0-1850 GCA_035995405.1 Chloroflexota bacterium | reverse complement strand
ACTGGAGGCGGGGGGATGAGTCGACTGCACTTTTACGGCGAGCGACCCCCTGGCATCGAAAGTACGGAGCTGCCGGGCCGTCTGATTGTCATCGAAGGGACCGATGGTGTCGGCCGCTCGACCCATGTGGCGCTACTCAAGGAATGGCTCGAAGCGCGGGGCTACGCGGTGGTCAACACGGGCCTCCGCCGTTCCGAGCTGGCGGGTCGGGGCATCGAGCGCGCCAAGCGCGGCAATACGCTCGATCCGTTGACGCTGAACCTGTTGTACGCGACGGACTTCTGGGATCGCATGGAGCGCCAGATTTTGCCTGCGCTGCGGGCGGGAATGGTTGCGCTGGTTGACCGCTACATCTTTTCGCTGATGGCTCGCGCTCGGGTGCGCGGCCTGTCAGCCGAGTGGGTCGAGAATCTTTTCGGCTTCGCGCTCGTCCCGGATCTGGTGGTCTATCTGGATATTGACGTCGCTCGCCTGGTGCCGCGAGTGCTCAGCACGACCGGCTTTGATTACTGGGAGTCGGGGCAGGACTATCTGCCGAGCCCGGACGTGTATCACAACTTCGTCGAGCATCAGACGCGCCTGCTGGCCGAGTTTCGTCGGCTGGCCCGCGAGCATGCATTCACCACGGTGGATGCGCGCGGACCGATCCCGGAGGTGTTTCGGGCGCTGTGCGAAGTGATCGAACCGGTCGTTCAGGATATGACGACGTTCGATTCAAGCCGTCTCCAGGCTTTGCCCGCGACCTCTTCGTAACGTTTTTGGAACCGGCGCTTGAGCGCCCTGGCTCGCTGGGCGTCGTAGTGCAGGAGCTGCCCGAGGGCGACGGCGGTTTCGGTTGGCCATTCGTGTGCGGCGCCCTCGACGGCGCGCTGGATGTGCTCGGCCGCGACGACGCCGTCCTGTAGCTCGCCAAGGATGTCCTGGAGCTGGGTCAGACGGGTGATGAATTTCGTGGCTGGCTTGCCGTAGAAGGGCTCGAAGAACTCGACGGCGTAGCGGAGACGCTTGGCGCGGATGCGGACCCGGTGGAAGTCGGCGAGCGGCGACTTCTTCCGCAGCCGCCTGGCGCGCTTGCTGAACACCTTGAACACGCGGTCCAACCTTCGCGGCGCGTCGGTCATGACCGGTGTGTCGGCGTCGAGCGTTGTGGGCCAGTGGCCAACCTGATGTAACGCCTCGAGAAGCGCCATGAAGCGCGCCGAGATCAAATCTGATGCGAGCGCTTGTTGCGCCTGGCGGCGCTGGTCCTGCAGCCACGCGACATACGGCTCTAGCGCGCCGCCGAGCTGCAGGTTGCTGGCTGAAGCGGCGAGGCGGCGGAGTTGGACGTCGAGGTCGCGGACGTGGCCGAGCTGGCCGGCGACCCACTTGAGCTCGGCGTCGACGTGCTCGGCTTCGGTTGGCGGCAAGACGTCGGCGAAGAGGCGTAGCGCAGCTCGCATGCGTCGAGCAGCGACGCGCATCTGGTGCACGTCGCGCGGATCGCGGCCAGCCCGCGCACCGGGGCAGTGGGCCAGAAACGTCGCCGTCTGGGCCTGGAGCACGCCAGTGGCCAGGTCGCCGACCGTCTCAGGGAGGGGCGGCATCGAGTTGAAGCATCGCACACTCGGTGGGACTCGGCTTGCATCTAATTCAGGCACAATCAGGGGGGAGCACGCAGCATGGATCTCTTCCTGGTGCGCCACGGGGTGGCGTTCGACCCCGACCCGGCCCAGTGGCCAGACGATACACAGCGCCCCCTCACGCCTGAGGGCGAGAAACGGTTCCTCGCGTCGGCGCGCGGCCTGGGGCGGTTGGTGCCTGCCGTAGATGTGGTTTTGAGTAGCCCGTGGCCGCGCGCCTGGCGGACG
>DASYKL010000723.1:0-5916 GCA_035995405.1 Chloroflexota bacterium | reverse complement strand
AGCTGTTCGGTGCATACACTGGCAGGTTGTCCCGGTGCGTATAGCGCATCTGGCCATCCTGGTTGTAGCTGTGGACTTCTGAGTGCGGCCGGTTGACGGGCAGCTGCTGATAGTTCGCGCCGATCCGATAAAGATGGGTATCGTGGTAGCTGAATAGCCGCCCCAGCAGCATCTTGTCCGGGCTGGGCCCGATGCCCTGGACCATGTTCGACGGCTCGAATGCCGCCTGCTCGATCTCGGCGAAGAAGTTTTCAGGATTCCGATTCAGCACCAGCCGACCAATCGTGACCGGTGGATAGTCGGCGTGCGGCCAGACCTTGGTCAGATCGAACGGATTGAAGCGATACGTGGCCGCATCCTCGAAAGGCATGATCTGCATCTCCAGCTGCCACGCGGGGAAATCTCCGCGTTTGATGCTCTCGAAGAGATCACGCCTGTGAAAATCCGGATCCGCGCCCGCCGTGGCCTGGGCTTCGGCGGCGGTGAAGTTCTGGATGCCCTGTTCGGTTTTGAAGTGGTACTTGACCCAGACTCGCTTACCCTCGGCGTTGACCCACATGTAGGTGTGACTGCTGTAGCCGTTCATGTTCCGCCAGGTCCGCGGCGTACCGCGGTCGGACATCAGGATGGCCACCTGATGGTACGACTCTGGTTTGAGTGACCAGAAGTCCCACTGGGCGTTGTTACTGCGCAGCCCGTCTGCGCCCATGCGCTTCTGTGAATGGATGAAGTCCGAGAACTTGGACGGGTCACGGATGAAGAAGACCGGTGTGTTGTTGCCGACCAGGTCGTAGTTGCCTTCTTCGGTGTAGAACTTCATGGCCCAGCCGCGCGGGTCGCGCACGGTGTCCGCGGAGCCCTGCTCGCCGGCGACGGTCGAAAAGCGAATCGCCACCGGGGTGCGTTTGCCCACGGTATTCAGGAATGCGGCTTTGGTCCACTCCCGGACGTCGGCCGTGACTTCGAAGTAGCCGAAAGCGCCGCTGCCTTTGGCGTGCACAACGCGTTCGGGTACGCGCTCGCGGTTAAACGCTTGCATCTTCTGGATCACATAGTGATCCTGCAGCAGGATTGGACCATCTGGACCCACCGTCAGCGAGTGGTCGTCGCTCGCGGCGCCAATACCGGCGTCGGTGGTCGTGTGGGGAATACGCTGCTTGGTCGGATCGCTATGGCCGTTCTGACTAGTCACGTGTGAAATGTCCTCCTGCGTTGAACCATTGACTGCGCTCCGCCGTCATACTGCGAGGCCGAGCGGTACCCGATCTGGGAGTTTTTTCAAACTCAGACTCCGGACGCCAGTCTTCAGCACGACGTCCGACGTCACCGCCTCAGCGCAACTGCTCGAAACAAGTCGTCGATACTCTCAGCATCACTGCGAGCACGGGCGCACGGCATGCGGCACCGGGTCGAATTTCAGTCAGACCTTGGGCCCAGCCGGCCGCGGTTCACCGCTGGCAAGTGGTGGCCCGAACTCTTTCGGGTCAACCGAAAGGCTGAGCGTCAGCCAGCCCAGGTACCGTCGCCGGGGCGGCTGGCTCGTCTGGAAACTGGAACTATGACCCTTTCTCAACCGAGCCGTGTGAACGGCCAGACCAACACCAGCCCATCGTTTGCCGCGGGCATAGCCGTCCCAGATACGAAGCTTGCTACAGAGGCCACCGAGCTCGTACGAGACACCACCACCGAGCTGATTTACCATCACTCCCGCCGGGTGTACTGGTTCGGCAGCTTGCAGGGCCGCAACCGCGGCCTGAGCTTCGACCCGGAGCTGCTCTACATTGGGGCGATGTTCCACGATCTGGGTCTCAACGAGCAATTCCACGCCAGCGGGCGACGGTTCGAGGTGGACAGCGCTGACGAGGCGCGCACGTTCCTGCAGAGCCACCGCGTGCCCGAGGACAGCATCAGGCGCGTCTGGACCGCCATCGCCCTGCACACCAGCCCGGGTATCCCGCAGTTCATGGAACCCGAGGTCGCGCTGGTCACCGCCGGCGTCGAGTACGACGTGCTGGGCATCGGCTACGACGACATCAGCGACAGCGAGCGCGCCGAGGTCACCGCGCTGCATCCCCGTCCTGACTTCAAGCGCCGCATCCTCCAGGCGTTCACCGACGGCATCGCTCCCAAGCCTGAGACGACCTTCGGCAACGTCAAGGCGGACGTCCTGGAGCATTTCGTACCCGGCTTCCGTCGGGGCGATTTCGTGGAGGTTATTCTGAACTCGGCCTGGCCCCAGTAACGAAGGCCGCGCTCCACGCGCTGAACCGCACCAGTGGCACCGCCCGCGCCCTCGAACGCGCGTCGTCTTGTCCGGCATGCGCGGTTGACACGTCTTGGTTCGGGCCTGACGCTGGTGGGATCCCGCTTCGACTCGAAGGCGAGCCCGCGGCGGAGACGCTCCTCCAGCGGCTCTCCGTACCGTTAGCGGACCTACCTATCGTCATCGTCCCAGGGGGCGAACTGCTGCGCAACCCCAGCAGTCGAGCGCTACTGGATGCGCTCGGGCTCGCCGACCCACCTGCAGACAAAGGCGGTCCACCCGAGGTGTGCGACCTGCTCGTCGTCGGTGGCGGACCGGCGGGCCTCGCGGCCGCGGTCTACGGCGCATCGGAGGGCCTGACCACGACGCTGGCGGAGGACACCGCGCTCGGCGGGCAGGCGGGAACATCACCCCGGATCGAGAATTACCTGGGATTCCCCGCTGGATTATCTGGCGAGGAGCTGGCAGCTCATGTTGGGGTGGAGAATGGCGATTTCGACTGGTGCGAGCTGCCGCGGCGTGCTGAACCGACGCACCAGCCGCACGACTGCTTGTTCAACGTCGTCGAAGACGGTGTACATGGCCGGCACGAACACCAGCGTCAGCACGGTCGAAGTCAACAAGCCGCCGATCAGTACGATGGCCGCCGCTTTGAGCAGCTCCGAGCCAGCTTCGATACCGCTGGCGACCGGCGCCAGCGAGGCCATCACGGACAGCGTCGTCATCAGGATCGGCCGCAACCGCACGGGCCCCGCCTGAAGCAAGGCATCGTTGCGGCTGTGGCCCTGCTTGCGGAGTGAGTCCGTATAGTCCACCAGCAGGACTGCATTCTTGCCGACCAGTCCAACCAGCAGCGTCAGCCCCAATAATGCGAACAGGGTGAAGTTACTGCCGGTCAGTGTCATCGCGCCGATGGCGCCCACGACAGCCAGCGGCAATGACATCAACACCGCCAGCGGCAGCGTGACTGAGCCGAACAGCAGCATCATCAGCATGTACATCAGCACCACCGACACGCCCAGCGCTTTGAAGATGTCGTTGAATGCACCGGCGCCCGTCTGCGCCTGGCCGGCGTAGACAACGCTATAGCCAGGTGGCAGCACGATCTTGCCGATGTTGGCCTGAATCGCCGATTGCAGCGTCCCGACCGACGTGCCCGCGCTGGCTGACGCGTTGATGGTGACCGATCGCAAGCGACTCACGTGTTGGATAGCCGTTGGCGCGGTGGTCTGGCTCAACGTGCCGATCTGATTCAGCGCCACTACCGTCCCGTTCGATGTCAGCAGCGGCAGCGCGGCCAGGTTGTCCGGATTCGCCCTGAACTTGTCGTCAGCGATCAGCCGGATATCAACGTTGCTCGCGCCAGGCTTCTGAAACGTGGCGACCCGCAGCCCATCGACGGCAGCACCGAGTGCTGTCCCAGCCGACTGGGTCGTCACCCCCAGTTGTGCGGCTCGCGTGCGATCCACGGTGAGTGTGTACTGCGGCGTGACATTCTGGTTGTCGTTGTTCACGTCAACTGTTCCAGGCGTGGACTGCACCGCCGCCGTGATCGAGTCCACCAGGCGGTTGAGCACCACCGGATCGGAGCCCTGGACCTGGACCTGGATCGCCTGGCCGCCGAAACCGCCAAAGCCGAATGCATTGGCAATGCCGGTCCGCACCGTCACATCCGGAATGCCGCGTCCGAGCTCCTGGCGGAAGACGTCCGCAAGCTGAAGCGAGCTGCGCGGGCGCTGATTGGCCGGCACCAACAGTACCGTCATCTGGGCCTGATCGCCGCCGGTCGCTCCACCACCAAAGCCACCGGATCGGCCGCCGGTGCTGGAGTAGACCAGGCGCACTTCAGGGTAGCCGCGCAGGCGTTGTTCGAGCTGCTGAACCACGCCTTTGGTGACGCTGATATTGGTCGCGGGGGGCATGACCACGGTGACGTCGACTTCGCTCTGGTCGCCGCTGGGGAAAATATCAATGCCGATGCGGCCAGTCGTCAGCAGGCCCAATCCGCCGACGAAACTCAACAACCCGAAGCCGATCACCAGCCAGCGCCCGCTCAGGCCATGCCAGTTGCCGGTGAGCACGCCGTGCAGCAAGTTGCGATACCCAGCGGCCACCCGGTCGAACCCGCGGTCCCACCAGCGACCGAAACGATCAAGAGGTCCGCCACCCGCTTTGAGCGCTTCTTCTATGGTCAAGTACCGGCTGGCGAGCAGCGGAGTGAGGGTGAACGACACCAGCAGCGACGTCAGCGTCGCGGCGGCGATAACGATGGCAAACGGTCGGATGAACTGGCCGGCGATGCCCGAGATCAGAGCGATCGGGACGTAAACCACCACGTCGAGCATGGTGATCGTAATGGCGGCCATGCTGATTTCGCTGCGGCCACGAATCGCTGCGAGAAACGGTGGCTCGCCCAGACCGAGATGTCGGGCGATGTTCTCAATGACGACGATGCTGTCATCCACCAGGATGCCGACTGACAGTGTCAGCGCGAGCATCGAAAACAGGTTCAGATTGAGTCCCAGCAGGTTCATCAGACCGAATGTTGTCAGCACCGAGGTCGGGATGGAGATCATCACGATCAACGTGCTGCGCCAGGTGTGCAGGAACAGCAGCAGGATCATCCCCGTGAGCATCACCGCCTCGATCAACGTCGTCTGGATAGTGTTGAACGATTGCTGGGTATAGGTCGCCGCGTCGGTGACGACGCGCATCTGCATGCCCTGAGGGAGGCTGGGCGCAAGCGCTGCCATGGCGTTCTGCACGTCGCGCGAAACGGTGATGGTGTTCGCGTTCGGGAGCTTGCTCGCGGTGAGCGTGATGGCCGAAACGCCGTCGACCCGGGCGATACTGCGGGGCGTTGCCAGCCGGTCGTCGATCGTCGCCACGTCGCGCACGAAGACCGGCCCACTGGCGGTCTGGCTGACGACGATATCGCCAAGTTGCTGCGGATCGCTGACCAGTCCGCTGAGGACCACGGTGGCATCCTTCGAGGTGGACACCAGGGTGCCAGCCGGCTGCTGCAGTTGCGAGCTCTGCAAGGCCTGCTGCAGCGACGTCATCCCCAGACCGCGTGCCTGCAGCTTGGTCAGATCCGCCTTGACCCAGATCTCCCGTGTTGGAGCGCCCACAACGGACACAGAACTGACACCCGGCACCACTTCGATGGCGCGCTTGATCTGGTTCTGGGCGACGTCATCGATCTGGTCAAGCGGTTGGGAACCCGAGACTGCGAACGTGAGCACCGGAAACAAACTGGTGTCGACTTTGGTCACCGTCGGTGCGTCGGCGGCCGTTGGGAGCTTGCTGCGTGTCCCGTTGACGACCCGCTCGACGTCGATGCCCACCAGATCGGCATTAGCGGCGGTCGTGAACGCCACGGTCACCGTCGAGACGCCCTGAGTCGATGTCGAGCTCAGCGTATCGATGTCGCGCAGCGTCGAGATCGCGTCTTCGATAGGCTTGCTGATCTGGGTCTCGATGGTGTCCGGATTGGCGCCAGCGTCGGTGGTCGTGACGACCACTTCCGGAAAGCTGACACTCGGCACCACCGAAACGCCGAGCGTCAAATACGAGTAGATTCCAAACAACGCCAATGCAATGGCCAGAGCTGCCACGACCAACGGATTGCGAATCGAGAATTGGGTGATGTT
>DASYKL010000722.1:0-2403 GCA_035995405.1 Chloroflexota bacterium | reverse complement strand
CCATCGGGACACCAGCACTGACGGCCGCGAGCAGGGTCTGTTGCCGATGCGTGACGAGCGTCCAGCCAACGACCGCCGTCGCCAATAGCGCGCCCTCCGGCCTGACGAATGTTGCGACGCCGGCGATGGCCGCCGCTAGCGGCAAGTGTCTTGCTCGTGCCGCCAGCGTCAGCGTGGCCAGCGTCACCAGGACAAACAGGCTGGTCTCCATCCCGCCGTTGGCAAAGGCAATGCTCATGGGGTTGAGCGCCCAGGCCACGCCGAGCAGCAGCGCGCCGGCTGGTCGCCAGCCCATGCGCAAGCCAAGTCCGGCGAGGAGGGCAGCCGAGCCGGCATCGCACAGCGCCGAGAGCACCGTCGCCAGCCAGGGCAGGTCGGTCAGCCCAAGGCGATAGCCGCCGGCCAGCAACACCGCCCACAGCGGGGTCGTGGTGCCGAGCACCCATTCGCCGGGGTTGTAGACGAGGCCCAGGCCCTCCGCGAGATTCCGTGAATAGCGGAACGTGATGTACGCGTCATCAATTGGGTGGGGGCCCGTGAGGAGCCGTGCCAACAAGGCGACGGCGATTGGCACCAGCAGCGCGGCGCGCGCCGTCATCGGACTCTGAAAAGCTGCACGCCGTCGCGGTCGTAGACGGGCTCGAGATTGGGCTGGTCGTTCAGGTCCGTGGCGCCCAGCGCTCGTTCGCGCGGACCAAACGCGACCATCGTGGCACCGCTCTGGTGCAGCACGTCAGCCCGCTCGGCTGCTGACGTCGTGGGCCCGTAGAAGCTCGCAACCAGGGCCGCTTTGGCATCCGTGTGCAGGGTGGCAACGATATGGCCGTGTACGACGCGGCCGTCAAATACACCGACCAGCGAATTCGCGAACGGCGTCGATGCCAGCACGATGTCACTCGCAGAGCTGTGTGTCCCGAGCCACAACCCGGCCTCAGCCTCGGCGCGGCTCCAGGCATACGCTTCGATTGGCTGATTGGTCAGCGCCGATACGAGGAGCGATACGTACACCAGCAGCGAGGTCGACATCGCCGCGAGCGCGATGGCGTAGTTCACCGCGCGACGCCACAGCCAGTGAGCACTCGATCGCCGTAAGGTTGCGTTGAGCTCGATCAAGCCGACTGCCGCTAGCACCGCGAGCGCCGGCTGTACGCCGAAACCAAAGCGACGCTGATAAACCACCGGCGCATACATCCAGGCGATGCCCAGGCCGATCCACAACAGGATCAACCAGCGTCGTTCCGTCGACCAGCCACGTACCACCGACCAGGCCAGCGGCGCCGCCAGCAGCACCACGCCAAAATCGGCAGGCAAGGTCCAGGCCGCAGGCGACGGCATCAGGTTCTGGGCGCCATAGGTGCCCGACCAGAACGGGTCGGTCTGGTAAAGGACGAGGCTATACAGCGCCATTGGCGCGCCAGCGAGCGCCGCCGCCACTGCCGCGGGCCAGGCGCGCCGACCCGTCTTGAGCGCGTGCAGTACCAGCACGCTGATCAGGACGGGCGTATTGAACGAGTGCACCAGCGACAGGACAACGATGGCCACTCCGAGCGCCGCCAGGGCCGCCCTGTGGCCCGCAATCGCGCGCAAGTACAGGGGCGCACAACTCAGCGTCAGCGCCAGACCGAGCATCAAGTGCGGTGCCGAGAGCAGCACGCCGAACGAGTTGACTTCCAGATACGGATTGACTGCGTCGGGCAGTTGCGCGGTCAGGGCTGTGGCGCCTAGCGCCTCGAGTCCGAGCCGCAGCGGAACGAGCCACGCGTCGAGACCGAGCGTGCCCAGCGCCAGGAGTACGGCCAGTCGTCGTTCTCGCCGGCCAGGGAGAAACGTGGCGGCAAACGCGTACAGTGCGCCAAGCACCGCGAACCGGCCGAGCCATTCCAACCCGGCGAAGATCGCCAGGTCAGAGATGCCAAGGCCAGCAGCAAGTTTGCCCGCTGCAACGTAGAGCGGGTACATCAGCGCCGCCCGGTGCGGTTCGGCGCTGAAGTGGTCGTAGATGAGCCAACTGCTCTGGTGCGCCCCTTCGCGCATCGCCGCCTGGTACTGGCTGAAATCGCGTGGGAACCAGAAGGTCCCGATACGCGCCAGGTCGCTCGGACCAAACAGCGCGGAGAGCAGGTAGGGCAGACCGCAGATGACCACCAGCGCGAGCGCCATGCCGACGAGCCATCCGCCGTCCGCGCGCCACGGTGCGCTGACGGCACTGGTCCGCGGCCGTGTCCATCCTGACGCGTCGGCCCCAACAGATGGGGCGACGGAGCTCACGGCCGCCAGCCGGGCACCAGTCGCGGCACCTGGTGGGCATACGCCAGGTATTCGTCTGGATACGCCGACTGCAGCGCTCGCTCCTCGAAGATCGTCCGCCCGTACTGCAGGACAACAAACCCAACCAACAGCAGC
>DASYKL010000721.1:0-4722 GCA_035995405.1 Chloroflexota bacterium | reverse complement strand
AGACGCGCTCGATTCAGGAGGCGCGGGCCGGGCGAGTGTCGTTTGATTTCGTCGACACGGGCCAGAACTGGCCGGGCTATATGGACGCCGGCATCGTCGACGCCAAGACCGACTTTTCGGACATCCTCACGCTCGCCGGGGTGGATAAGCAGTTCATCATCGACGGCACGTACTCGCCCGAGTTCAACGTGTATGGCTCGGCATTCAATACCGATCTGGTGAAAGAATCCGACCTGCCCGACACACTCGATGGGTTCAGCGACCCTAAGTGGAAAGGCCAACTGGCAATCGAAGCCCGATTGCGGCCGTACGTCTATGGCACCCCGTTTCTGGGTGGCGAGGACAAAGTCGTCGACATGCTGCAGCGGCTCAAGCAGAATCAGCCGCGGCCAACGGACGGTGATACGAAGAGTCAAGGGCTGCTGGTCGCAGGCGAGTTCCCGGTCCTAGTCGGCGCCTACTTACAGCGGCTGATCTCCATGAAAAACAAGCCGTGGGGGTTCGTGCCGTTCAAAGAAGTCTGGTCGAACGTCCCCCGGCAGGGCTATGTGGTGCCGAACGGCGCGCCGCACCCCAGCGCGGGTAGGCTGTTCATGTGGTGGTTCATGGGTCCGGAAGGCCAGCTGCTGACGGACGCCGAACGCTTCAAAGGGAATCCGGCGCCTGGGACAGGCAGCGGCCCGTCGAAGTATCTTGAACAGCACCACATCATGGTCAAGTTCTCGCCAATCGAGTATGACCTGAACTACGACAAGTACCTGCGCAAGTACCTGGAGGCGCTCGGCCTTCCGGTCACCTAACGGCCTTGTTACCAAGGTGTCGCCAGACAGAGAGCCGGTTCTGTGGAATCCGGGTATACGCCGTGCCTAACCTGTCGGCATGTACTACGTACGCGAGATTGACCGAGCGGCGACGCCCGCGCCACTTCCCAGCCGGCGGCCATTCACGGTGGCGTCGATGGTCGAGGACTCGGTTGATTCGATGCGTGACGACCTGGTGCGCTACTTCGCGTGGGGCTATCTCAGCCGCCCCGAAGTGAGCGAGCGCTTGGCTTTGCTCGAGCGCCCCGTGCCCAAGCGTCGGCGCACCGCCGCCTGACTTCAATCGACAGCGATGGGCGGGCCGATACCATCGGTTCCGCTCATGTTTCAACAACCACGGCTGGGACTCAGCGAGGCGGAACGCGCGCGCGACGCGATCCTCGCCGCGCTCACCTCAACAGACAGTCCGATCGCGCTGGCGATTGCCGACGAACACGGTGTGCCAATTCTGCTGGTACGTCAGGATGGCGCCCCGGCGCGGATGTTGAGTCGCGCACGAGCGAAGGCGTATACGGCCGCCAATCTGGGGCTCGATACGGTGACGTTTCGCGACCAGCACGTCAACGCCAAGCAGCGCACCTTGAATGACTGGGGCGATCTGCAGATTACGACGTTGCAGGGCGGCCTGGCGGTGAAACTCGGCGGCAACGTCATAGGTGGCATCGCGATGAGCGGCAACACGACGATGCGTGACGAGGCGCTGGCGCTGATCGGCCTGCGGGCAATGGCTCTGCCGTCATGATCAAGCACCTTTCGATTGGCCTGGGCGATGCGCGGCTCGCCGTCCAGGCTGTGCTCGATGCGACGCGGCCGAGTGATGGGCCCGTCGCGGTTTCCGTGGTGGATGGCGATGGCAATCCGATTTACCAGGTGCGCCAGGATGGTGCTCTGTCGGTCGACGTGCGCAATGCCGAACGCAAGGCGTATTCGGCAGCGTACATCGGTCGCGATACGTCGATGTGGCGCTTGCAGATTCTGCATGACGGGCGAACGGTGGCCGACTGGGCCAACGCCCAGCTCACCACTATTCATGGCGGCTGGACGCTGCGTCGGGCGAGCCAGGTGATCGGTGGGCTGGGCGTCAGCGGCGCGGGCGATGAAGATCGCGACGAGCAGCTCGCATTGAAGGGCGCCGAGGCGGCCGCGCAATTGGCCGTCGACGAGTGGCGGACCAAACGCGACCCGCGCCCAATCCGCGAACGGTCGGCGGTCCGTACCTGATGCCGAACCGCACAACCTTCAGCCTCACAGGTCTGTCGCCCCAGGTTGCCGTGGCGGCTGACCTGGTCAGCGTGGGCGATCTTTTCTTCACGTCGGGCATTCGTGGCGTGGACCTGCGCACTGGTGAGCTACCTGAGGACCCGTCGGAGCAGATGCTCAACGCCTGGCACAACCTGGCCGCGCTGGTCCAGGGGGCTGGCTTCAGCACGGACAACATCGGTCTGGTGACCAATTTCATCGCTGCGCAGGAATATCGGCCGTTCATCAATCCGGGCTGGCTGGAGCTGTTCCCGCGGGCGGACAACCGACCTGCCCGCAAGACGACCTCTTTCCCGTTGCCGCCCGGAGTTGGTGTCGAGCTGCAAGCGTTCGGCGTGCGCGGTGGGCAGCGGACGTGCATCGAAGTGCCAGGGTTGCGGCACCGCGACCCGTTGCCGAACGCGGCGCGGCTTGGCGACTACGTGTTCACGTCGGTCATCGTGCCATGGGATCTGGCGACGTCTGAGACCGTGATTGGTGAGGATGCGCAGACAGATCAGTGCTTCGACAACATGCGGCTTGTCATGGAACAGGCTGGTGGGACGCTCGACGATGTCGTGCTGCAGTGGGTCTATCTGAACGACTTTGCGTATCAGCCATACATGGTCGACGTGTATCTCGAAGCGTGGCCGATCGGCCACTACCAGGCGGCGCGCAAGACGTTTCGTTATCCGCTGGCGGCGCAAATCCAGATTCAGTGCATCGGCCGGATCGGCGGCGGACGCAGCAATCATGAGATCCCTGGCCATGGTCACCACGATCCGATCCCGATGGGCGCGCGGATCGGCGACCTGTACGCCTCATCTGGCGTGTCGGGTGTCAATCCGCAAGGCGAAGACAAGCTCGAGCCAGTCGAGGGCGCGGCGGGACAGGCGTATTACGGCTTGCGCAATATCCAGTCACTGGCCGAGTCCGGTGGACTGTCTGCTGACGATATCGGACACATCACGGTTCTGGTTCAGGACTACGCCGATGTGCCTGCCATAGACCGCGAATGGTGTGCCATGTTCCCTGATCCGGCAAACCGGCCAGCGCGACAGGTTATGCAGCTCGGTCTGCAGCGCCGCTCCAGGGCACAATTTCACATGCTGGCGGTGTCGAGCACGTAGCAGCGTTCCGGGGGCACGCGGACCAGGACGTCGTGGCCTTCGTCGAGCACGATGAACGGCTGACCTTTGGCTCGTACGGCACGGCCGCCGAGGTCGATCTGGTACTCCACGGCGTCGCCGACGAAGCTGGCGGCGGCGATCTTGCCCATGAGCCCATCGGTATGGGCCGCGCTTTCAGACAACACGACGCTCTCCGGGCGGAAGCCGACGGTCACCTGGCGGCCGTGGCTGGCCCAGGTCGGCAGGGCGACGCGCAGCATGCCCCAGCGGGTCTCGACCTGGCCGTCCGGGTGGTCTGTGACGCGTCCCTCGAGCAAATTTGTTCGTCCGAGAAAATTCGCGGCAAACGAATCAGCTGGGTTGAGATAGACATCGCGCGGCCCACCCTCCTGGACGATGACGCCTTCGTTGACGAGGGCCACGCGATCTGACATCGACAGCGCTTCGAGCTGGTCGTGGGTGACGTACAGGGTCGTTGTATCCAGGCGCTTGACGAGCGACTTGATCTCCTGGCGCATGTCCTCGCGCAGCTTGGCGTCGAGGTTGCTGAGGGGCTCGTCGAGCAGGAGGACGGCGGGTTCTGAGGCTATGGCGCGGGCGAGAGCGACACGTTGCTGCTGGCCGCCTGACAGCATCGGGGCGGGTCGGCTGGCCACGTGCTCGAGCTGGACGAGGGTCAGGGCGCGCATGACCTTATCTTTGACGACGTTTTTGGGCTGCTTGTGCGAGCCGTGGACAAGCGGAAATGCGACGTTGTCGAAGACGGTCATGTGCGGCCAGATGGCGTAGCTCTGAAAGACCATGCCGATATTGCGCTTGTGGGGTGGGATCAAGGTACGGCTGGCGCTGGCGTAGACGACGGTCGAGTCGATCTCGATCAGGCCGCTATTCGGGGTTTCGAGGCCCGCGATGCAGCGGAGCGTACTGGTCTTGCCACAGCCAGATGGACCGAGCAGCGTATAGAACTGACCTCGCTCGACGTTGAGGCTCAGGCCGCGTACGGCCTCCACTTCACCTTCGTCGGTGCGGTACCGCAAGCGGAGATCCTGGACCTTCAACATAGGGGCCACCATCCTAGCCGACCTCGAGCGCGAGGGTCGAGGGGGATGCATTGTCGCTGCAAGTCATGCTTTGATAAGAGAGCGAAATAGAGGAGCTTGCTCTGCCATGCTGAAACAGGAAGACAACGAGCTGATCACGCGCGTCGGCCCGGGGACGCCGATGGGTAGTCTCATGCGTGAGTACTGGGTCCCCGCCCTGCTCTCCTCTGAGCTGCCAACAGCCGACTCTGACCCCGTCCGTGTCCTCCTACTGAGCGAGCAGCTGATTGCTTTTCGAGACACCACTGGCAAAGTCGGCCTGGTGCAAAACAACTGCCCGCATCGTGGCGCCTCGTTGTTTTTCGGTCGGAATGATAACGCCGGTCTGCGCTGCGTCTATCACGGCTGGAAGTTCGACACCGCGGGCAACTGTATCGACATGCCCAATGAGCCGGCCGAGTCTGATTTCAGGACAAAAGTCAAGGCCGTGGC
>DASYKL010000720.1:0-3837 GCA_035995405.1 Chloroflexota bacterium | reverse complement strand
GCAAGGTCATCGCCACATGCTTCAGGACTTCGTTGCGTCCGTCGCCGACGGCCATGCGCCGCAATCGGATGGGGCCCTTGGGCGCGACGCCATCCGGGTTGTATACAGCGCCTACGTGGCGGCCGAGGAGGGACGCCGCGTGACCCTCGACGAGGCCGCTTAGACGCGCGCACAGGCGACGCGCCGCGGCTATTGACCGTACACTGCGGTTTCGGGAGGTTACGCGCATGCCGTCTCTACAACCTGACACCCGCTGGCAGGCACCCTCGGTCGCCCGCGCACTGGACGAGGCTCGTGCTCGGATCAGCGACGCCTGGGATCGCGATGAGCGGCCGCAGTATCTGTTGTGTAACACCGATCTGTACGAGGCGGTGGCGACTTCCAAGCGGCGCGAAACCGATGCCGGTCGCCCGCTGCGTTTGTTGGGGCTGCTTGTGGTGCGTGAGCCGAGGCTTGGCGCCAGCGAGATCGAGGTGCGCTGAGATGCTCACACGAGAAGAGAACGACCTGCTGTGTCGTGTCGGGTCGGATCAACCGATGGGTCAAATGCTGCGGCGCTACTGGCTGCCGGCGATGATGTCGACCGAGCTGCCGGAGCGAGATGGCGCTCCAAAGCGCTTGCGGTTGTTAGGCGAAGACCTGGTGGCGTTCAGAGATTCGAACGGCACGGTCGGCATTCTGGATGAGAATTGTCCGCATCGCGGCGCCTCTTTAGTCCTGGCCAGGAACGAGGACTGCGCGCTGCGCTGCGTGTACCACGGTTGGAAAATCGCGGCTGATGGGACCGTGCTGGAAACGCCAGCCGAGCCCGAGGAAAGCGACTTTTCCACGCGCCTCAAAGCGATCGCTTATGTGGTCCGCGAGCAAGGCGGCGTTATCTGGGTCTATATGGGCCCGCCAGGTCAGGAGCCGCAATTTCCGAGCTTTGCCTGGACTGATCTGCCGGCGAGCCACGTGTCGATCATCAAAGTCGAAAATCAATGCAACTGGGTGCAGGCGCTCGAAGGAGTGATCGATTCTGCGCACATCTCGTTCCTCCACTCGAGCGAGATCGCGCCGGTCACGTCTGAGAACTCCGCACTGGGCGACGGCAACACGTACCAGAAGGGTGGCGAGGTGGTGCTCCACGCGCCGTCACGCGATAGGCGGCCCCGCTTCGAAGTTGAGGACACGTCGTACGGCTTCTGGTATTCGGCGATCCGACGACCCATTGTCAACGAGGACACCACGAAATACGTGCGGACCACGCATTTCGTGGCACCATTCTGGGGTCTGTTTCCTCCGCCGCGCGGAACAGGCAACATGCAGGCGTTCGTGCCGATCGACGACACACACACCATCTTCTTCTACTTCCAGTATCAATTCGAGACGCCTGTTGATCGGGAGTGGATGCAGAAAATTGCCGGCACCGTGCCGGGGGTCCAGCTAGATGAGGGCTTCCGTATCCGCCACGGCCGTCAGGACAACTGGGGGCAGAATCGCGACATCATGCGCGGTGGCCGGAGTTTTTCAGGCATCGACGGGATCAACGTCCAGGATTTTGTGATGCAAGAGAGCATGGGCCCGATGTACGACCGTACCAAGGAGCACCTGGGCGTCAGCGACGTAGCCGTGATCCGCATGCGGCGCGTGATGCTCGACTCGCTGCGCCGCTTCCAGCAGGGCGAACCGCCGATCGGGCTAGCGGAGCCTGTGCCGTACGGCAAGCTGAGCGGCAGTGACGGGCTTATTCCGATTGAAAGCCCGTGGCAAATGGTCGGTGCGGTGAGGTAGTACGGCCGGATCAGTCAGTGCCGGTCGAGGTCAGGTTGGGACACACGCCCGCGTGTGGATCGAAACACGCCGGACAATACAGCCGCGCGGTTGTACTCTCGCTGACGGACACGGCTCGCAAGCGGGCTGCCGTCGCTGCGGGCCGGCGATAGTTGGACAAGACGCTGGTCAACAGCAGCGCGGGAGTGCTCAGGGTCGGCATCATGCTGTCGGCGAGTATTCGGCATCGGCCGCCGATGCGTCGCCGTCGGCGGCGTGAACGGTTGGATTCGTTGCCTGAACGGCAACCGGTCGCGCCTCGTAGCGCGAGCCGGCGAGCTTGCGCAGGCGGCTGAAGTCGTGTTTCGCATCTATCCAGCGCACCGTACCTGAAGCCGACCGCATGACCAGCGACTGGGTCACCGCGCCAGTACTGAAGTAGCGGACGCCCTCCATCAGCTCACCATTGGTGACCCCGGTGGCGGCGACAAAGACATTCTCGGCGCGACACAGGTCGTCAAGCGTCAGCACCCGATCTGGACTATGGCCCTGGGCGATGACATCCTGACGGTCGGTACTGTCCGGCCGCGGCCACAGGCGCGCCTGGATGTCGCCGCCCAGGCAGCGGGCAGCGCAGGCCGCAAGAACGCCTTCGGCTGCACCCCCGACACCCATCAACACGTCCGCACCGGCGTGTTCGTCCAGCAAGGCCATGAGGGCACCGGCAATGTCTCCGTCGCCGATCAGCCGGATGCGCGCGCCGCTCTGGCGAACCTGCTCGACCAGCTCGCGATTGCGCGGGCGACTCAAAATGACGACGGTCAGGTCGCCGACCTCGCGATCGCTCGCCAGGGCGATGGACTCCAGGTTCTCGCGCACCGGCGCTTCGATCGAGACGACGCCCGTGGCCCTCGGCCCGACGACAATTTTGTCCATGTACGGAATGCGGGGCTCAAACAGGCTGCCGCGCTCGGCGAGTGCCACGATAGACAGCGCGCCGGGCAAACCCTGGGCGGTTAGACCGGTGCCGTCGATCGGATCGACCGCCACGTCGACACGCGGGACATTGCCGTTGCCAATGGATTCGCCAGTGCGCAGCGTCGGCAGATCGCGCTCGTTGGCCGGACCAATGACGACAACGCCATCCATGTCCACAGTGGCCAGCACCAGGTGCATTGCGTCACTTGCCGCCCGATCAGCGGTGTGGGCATCGCCACGTCCCATCCAGCGTGCGGCGGCCAGCGCCGCTGCTTCGGTAGCACGAACGAGCTCGAGCGCCAGGTTGCGGTCAAGAGGCGCGGTCATCGGGCACCCCAGGGCGATGGATGTCGGCCACCGAAATGGGCGCGTGAGCGAGCCGCGCGGCCAGACGGCCAGCTGCGTCGACGTGCGGTCAGCGGCCCAGGCGCGGCTCCCAACCCGGCGCACATGCCGAATCGTGCGTGATGCTCGAAGTCCTCAGGGAAGAGCGCCAGCGCGCTCGCTGACGCCGCGGTGGCACCGCTAATCAGACCGCAAATGCCCATCCCCGGCAGACGTTGGCCCAGACGTGCCAGCATTTCGAGCGGCCGTCGGTCGGGCGCGCCCCAGCGGACGTCCTCCGCCAGCTCGGCGATTTTTCGCGTGCCCTGGACGCACGGTCCGCACTGGCCGCACGAACCCGCGGCGAAAAACGGCGCGAAACGTAGGATTTCCTCGACCATGCAGGCGCCCTCCGGTACCACCCGGATGGTGCCACAGCCCAGCGCCGAGCCGGCTGCCTGCAAGGCGGCGTAGTTCAGCGGCACGTCGGCTTTGCTGGCTGGCAGGTACGCCGTGGATGCGCCGCCGGGCGAAATCGCTTTCAACCGTTTGTTCAGGCGCAGGCCGCCCCCGTATGCCTCGATGACCGTGCGAAGTGGTGTTCCGAACGGCACTTCGTAGACGCCTGGTAGCTCGATCCAGCCAGCCAAGGTGACCAGCACTGTCCCGGGGCTGTCGGAGGTGCCCAAC
Source organism: Chloroflexota bacterium (assembly GCA_035995405.1). GTDB lineage: Bacteria > Chloroflexota > UBA6077 > UBA6077 > CF-72 > CF-72. The sequence goes on along the minus strand of DASYKL010000720.1, from coordinate 93 downwards.
TGGCGGTAGGTCTCCGGTCCGTGGCGGAGGATCGCGCAGACCGCGGCCAGGGTCTCAACATTGTTGATTACCGTGGCGTGATTCCACAGACCC
>DASYKL010000719.1:0-4641 GCA_035995405.1 Chloroflexota bacterium | reverse complement strand
TGGGCGGATTGCCGCGGCGGTGGCACTCGGGTTGACGCTGCTGCCCAGCAGCGGCTTCGCCCAGGCCGTGCCGACGACGAGGCCGACCCAGCAGGAGCTGGCCTCGACCACGGCCGGTGGCAAGGACTGGATCACTTTCGGTGGCGCACTGAATAACCAACGCTACTCCACGCTCAACCAGGTCACCGCAGCGAATGTCCAGACTCTGAAAGGCGCGTGGATGACGCGACTCGGCTCCGGCCGAGGCGCAAAATACCGCTTTGAGCCAGACCCGCTCGTCATCGACGGCGTGATGTACGTTCCCACTGGGAACGACGACATCTTCGCCCTGGACGGCAAGACGGGAAAGAAGATTTGGGAGTACTTCTCGGATATCCCCCAGGTCAACGACCTGGTGTGCTGTGGTTGGGATAATCGTGGCGTAGCGGCTGGCGAAGGCAAGATCTTCTCCGGCCAGCTTGACGGCAGCCTCGTCGCGCTCGACCAGAAGACCGGCAAGATCGCCTGGCGGACGCAGCTCGAGGATTACCGCGATGGCTACAGCATCACTGGCGCCAATCGCTACTTCGATGGGCTGGTGTTTACTGGCATGTCCGGTGGTGAAAACGGCATCCAGGGCCGCTTCTATGCGCTCGATGCCAAGACCGGCCAGGTCGTCTGGCGCTTCAACACCGTCCCGAATCCGGGCGAGTTCGGCAGCGACAGCTGGCCAGCCGGCAGCGATATCTACAAGCACGGCGGCGGCACGGTCTGGCAAGCGCCAGCGATCGACCCCGAGCTCGGGATGCTGTACTTCAGCACTGGCAACGCCGGCCCGTGGGAAGGCTCGCTGCGACCAGGCCAGAGCCTGTTCACCTCCTCGATCGTCGCCCTGGACATCAAGACGGGCGCCTACAAGTGGCATTTTCAGGAAGTCCACCACGACATCTGGGACTACGACTTACCGAACCCACCCGCTATTTACGACACCGTCATCAACGGCCAGCCGCGGAAGGGCCTCTACCAGGCCAGCAAGACCGGTTGGCTGTATTTCCTCGACCGCACCAACGGCCAGCCGCTGATCGGGATCGACGAGAAGCCAGTGCCGCAGGATGCGCGACAGCAGACGTGGGCCACCCAGCCCATTCCGCAGGGTGATGCGTTCGTACGGCAGTGCCCCGAGCCAGATCCCAATTTCGCGGCTTCGGGCTGCATCTTCACCCCGTGGTGGGATGTCCCAACGTTGCTGACCCCGTCCGCGAGCGGCGGGTCGAACTTCAATCCGACTTGCTACAACCCGAACACCGGCCTTGTTTACGTGATGGGTGTCGAGCAAGACACGGCCTACTCGCTGCGCGATATTCCGTTCGTGCTGGGCAAGGTTTACACCCGTGTCAATAGCTCATTGCCGCTCGGCCACAACATCACCTCGACGTTCACCGCGATGGATAGCAAGACCAACAAGATCGCCTGGCAGGAGCGCAAGCCAGGTGCAGACAGCAAGGGCTGCGTAACGACAGCCGGTGGTCTGACCTTCGTGGGTCAGATCGATGGCAACTTCGTTGCGTTCGACGCCGCCAGCGGCAACAAGGTGTGGAGCTTCCAGACAGGCTGGGGCATCGGCGCACCGCCGATGACTTACGAAATCGACGGCAAGCAATACATCGCGGTGGCCTCAGGCGGTAACCGAGGTGGCGTCACAACGCTCGATGGTGACGCGATCTGGTCGTTCTCTCTGGATGGCACGCTCGACCAGGTGCCCTCGCCGCCGCCAGTGGCAACCAAAGTCGAAATCACCGGTCGCATCGTCAACATCGGTGACACCGTTGCTACGCCGGGCAACATCGGCGACGATCGCATTTTCCAGGGCACTCTTGAAGTCTTCGACTACGACTTCCTGCCACGCCGCGTCACCGTTCCAGCAGGCACAGCGGTGTCCTGGCAGAACACTGGCGCGACTATCCACACGGCCACCGACACCAAGGTCGCCTGGGATACGGGTGATATCAGGCCAGGTGAAACTGCCTCGGTGACGTTCAACACGCCGGGCACGTTTACCTATACCTGCTCACCGCATCCGTGGATGCTGGGGCAAGTGATCGTCCAGTAAGTAACCGTTTGGCACCTGGGGGCGTCATGGCGCCCCCAGTGACCTCGCCCTACCGAAATTGGGCACTAAGGAACCAGGCCGCGGGTGTCGATCCTTGGTTGACACAATGGATGGCGCGCGGCAGATCCGACGATTCGAACGCAATAACCCGCCGCGTAACCAGCGCTGGCTGATTGATCGCCTGCAGCTGATCGCCTGGGTGGCAGTCGGCGTGTTCGTCGTGACGTTCATGCTGTTGGACGTGGTCCTTGTCGCGACCATCGAAGATTCCGGCATCCGCCTCGGTTTGCGCTGGCTGGTCATCGGCAGTGTTTGCGCCGCGCTGACCGCCACGCTGAGCCGCCGCACTATTGACATGGTCACTCGCTCGGTTCGCGCCGAACGAGCCGCTCGCAGCGAAGCAGAAGCATTGGCTGAGATGGCTGCCGCGATCGCTACAGGCCGCAGCATCGCGGAGACGCTGTCCATAACCGTTCAGGCGTCGGCCCGCTTGTTGGGTGAAGACGCCCGTTGCTCGGTCGCGCTGCCCCAGGCGAACGGCAACCTGCGCTACGTCGCCTGGAGTGAGGCCTCTGGCGAACGATTGGCCCAGTTCGAGTTTCCACCGCACGACGGGTTGGTTGGCAGAGCCCTCACTGAACGCCGCGTCATCCTTGTCGACAATCTTCTGGTTGCCCAATATCGCGCTGACGTTGCCCGCGGCTCTGAAGCTCGTGCGCTGATGCTCGCCCCGCTCATTGCTGAGGAGCGGGTCCTCGGCATCCTGTCTGCTGCAAGCCCGCACGCGGGTGCGTTCGGAGCGCAGGACGAGCGCCTGTTGACGTCCATCGCCCGCCACCTGACCGTCGCGTTAGCCGCTGCCGAAGCACGCACTTCCGCCCAGCGTGAGGCATCCGAAAAGGCCGCCATCATCGATCAAATGGCCGACGCCGTCCTGGTCGCGGATAGCTCCAGTCGTGTCGTCGAATGCAATCGCGCCGCCGCGGCACTCTTTGACGAGCACGCCGACAACCTGATCGGCGTCGTCGGCAGAACAGTCCCGTGGACGATGTTCTCCGCCGACAACGAACCTGTTGGCCTCGGTCAAGGCCCGCTGACCCGCGCCCTGCGCGGCGAAACTGTGGCCGGCGAGTATCGCATCCGAACGCGCAGCGGCATGGACCGCTGGGTGTCGGCCACTGCCACTCCATTACGGGCGACCGATGGAGCGCTGACCGGTGGGATCCTGGTATTGCGCGATATTGCCGAATGGCGCCGCGCGGAAAGCGCATTGCGCGACAGCGAAGAACGCTATCGACGTCTGGTCGAGCTGTGCCCTGATCCCATCGTGGTGTATTGCGACTCCAAGATCGTTTACGCCAACGCCGCGACGGTGATACTGGCGGGCGCCGATACCGCTGCCGACCTCTTCGGCCGGTCGATGCTGGATTTTGTCCATCCCGACTTCCAGGAATCGGTCGTCGAGCGCTCACGGACCATCCTCGAGCAGGGTGAAGGACAGGGTGTGAATGAGACGACGCTGCGGCGTCTCGACGGCGAACTGATACAGATCGAATCGACCACGATGCCGATCATGTTCGAGGGTCGACCGGCGATCCAGGCCGTGCTGCGCGACGTGACCGAGCGCCGGCGGGCCGAAGCTGCCCTCGCCTACCAGGCAATGCACGACGCGCTTACCGGGCTACCCAACCGTGTCCTGCTACTCGATCGGCTGGAGCAAGCGATCGTCAGCTCGCGGCGCGACGGCACCGAGCTAGGGCTGCTGCTGCTCGACCTGGACCGCTTCAAAGAGGTGAACGACACACTCGGCCATCACGCCGGGGACCTGCTGCTACAGCAAGTTGGGACGCGACTCCGCAGCGCGCTGCGTCAGGGTGACACGATCGCTCGACTTGGGGGCGACGAGTTCGCCATGATCCTGCCCGCCACCGATGCGGTCGGGGTCGTCACGGTCGTCGAGAACTTGCTACGGCGCCTCCAGGCGCCATTCAGCGTCGAAGGCCAGCCGGTCGTGGTCGGGGCAAGTATTGGCATTGCCGTGTCGCCCGAGCATGGCCAGGAACCAGATGCGCTGATGCGGCGGGCCGACGTCGCCATGTACGTGGCCAAACGGAGCAACGCGGGCTTCGCAATCTATCGCGCTGAACAGGATCGAAACTCGCCGGATCGTCTGGCGATGATCGGTGAGCTGCGCCAGGCGATCGATGAAGGTGAGCTCGTCCTCCACTATCAGCCCAAGATTGACTTGCGAACCAAAGAACTATCGGGGGTCGAAGCGCTCGTGCGGTGGGAGCATCCGCTGCGTGGCTTACTCGGCCCGGACCAGTTCGTCCCCATTGCCGAACAGGCAGGGCTGATTGACTCGCTCAGTCGGTGGGTGCTTCGCAGTGCACTGGTTCAGGCCGGCGCCTGGCGCCGGGCCGGCCTCGAGATCCCGATAGCCATCAACTTGTCCATGCGCAGCTTGCAGGATGACCGCCTGCCAGACATGATCGCCGAGCTATTGGCCGCCGTTCGCTTGCCGTCGACCTGGCTGGTGGTCGAGATCACCG
>DASYKL010000718.1:0-9334 GCA_035995405.1 Chloroflexota bacterium | reverse complement strand
TCTGGCGCTGGGGACCGTCGCCGCCGCATTCAGCTCGCGGAGCGATGGGCCGCGCTCCGCGACGATCATCGATGTGCTGTCGTTGTCGGTGGGCGCTGGTTTGCTGCTGGCGGGCTGCGTCCTAACCCTGGTACCCGCCAGCCTGCCGCCGACGCCATTGACGCCCATGGAGTCAGAGCGACCGTGGTTTGTCGTGGTGTTCATCGCCGGTGGTGCAGCGCTGCTGGCCTGTCAGCTGGTGTCCGTCAATCGCCTGACGACGGTGGTGGCGCATGTGTTTGCGGCAGCGGCCCTGGCGGCGTACTGCGGCCGGGTCCTGTTGCCGCAACACGCCTGGGCAGCGGTAGCCCTGTACGGCGGTCTGGCATGTGCACTGGCGCTGCAGCCGTGGAGCCGGCAGCGCTGGCGGGCGTTAGAACCGAGCTCGCTGCGGGTGCGGCTGGTTCTGACGCTGATCTGTGTGGCCAGTGTGCCATTGATTGTGGCGGTAGCCGCCATCGCCGATATGGCAGAAGCAGCGGCTCTGGCCGATGCGGCGATCGATCAAGAAGTGGCAGCGCGCGATATTAGCCGAGCCGCGATTCAGTTTGACAGCGACTATCGCCGGTTGGTAACGACCATTGCCACACGAGGTGGGCTGGCGGAGATGACCACCGACCAGCAGCGCGACCTGCTCGGCGGACTGGTGGCCACCGATGTGTTTGCGTTTTCCACGTACGACGGGGACGGTCAGCCGCGCGTCCGAAGCGATGCCCGCGAGCTTGTGCCGTTGCCCCGGTCGCTGGTCGACATGGTGCGAGGAGGGCAGCCCGCGGCGGTCGAGCTCGACACGCCAGCCGGTGCTGACGGTCGGGAATTCGTCTTTGCCGCGCCGCTGTACGCGGCTGACAGTCAGCTCGTCGGCTTCGTGGCGGCGTCCATCGCGACCAGCCAGATCGCCAACGATATGGAGCGGTTTGGCGCGGTCCAGCGGAGCAATGCCCGCATGTTCATCGTCAACCTGGCGGGACAGGTCATCCTTCATTCAGATCCGACCGTCATGCGCGCTACCCCGGACCTGTCACGTGATGTAGCGGTAATCACCGCGCAGCAGAGCGAACAGGCGTCCGGCGCTGTACAGTATCGGACTGTCGAAGGCGGCCTGGTGGCCGGTTTTGCGCGCGTGCCCGACCTCAATTGGGTCGCTGTCGTCACGTTTCCCACGGTCAGCATCTTGCGCGGTATTCAAGCGGGGCGAGAGCTGGCGTTCGGCGTGTTGCTGGCGGCCGGGGTCCTCTCGGCGGCGCTCGGTTTGTTTGTCGCAGACCGCTTCATTCAACCGCTCAGCACGCTCGGTAAAGCAGCCGAAGGAGTAGCCGCCGACGGTGTGTTGACGCCGCTCCCGCATTCGAGTTTTGCCGAGGTCGACCGGCTGGCGCGGTTGTTCGGCACGATGCGGCAGCGGTTGCAAGCACGCACCGAGGAACGCGAAGGAGCGCTCGACGCGGCGCGCGAAGCCATTCGCGTCCGCGAAGAATTCGTCTCAGTCGCGGCCCACGAACTGAAGACGCCGGTGACCGCGTTGCGTGGTCAGGCGCAGCTGCTGTTGCGGCAGCTGGATTCCTTCGAAACGCTGCGCCCGGAGCAGCTCCGCAACGGCTTGAGCTCCATCGATCGGCAATCCAAAAGAATGGCCAGGTTGATCGATCAGCTGCTCGATGTGGCGCGGCTGGAGCGAGACCTCCTGTCGCTCGATCCGACCGACGTCGACATGCGCGAGCTGGTCCAGGAGGTGGTGCTGACCAACGCCCAGGACAACCGCGTCGTGTTGAATGTATGCGCCGCCGACTGTATTGTCCGAGGTGACCGGTTGCGCCTGGAGCAGGTGCTGGACAACCTGATCGAAAATGCGGCGAAGTTCAGTCCACAGGGCGGTCGAATCGACGTCGGCGTCGATGTGACAGACGGCGCTGTGCATATCACGATCCGCGACTACGGCCTTGGCATTCCCGTTCAGCACCGTGAGCGGATCTTCGAACGATTTTACCAGGCGCACGCCACCAGCCACCGTAGCGGGCTGGGACTTGGCCTGTACATTGTCAAACAAATTGTGGATCTGCACCACGGGCAGATACGCTTCGAATCGCCGAACGACGGCGGCACCCAATTTGTGATCGACCTGCCGCAGGCCAGATCACGCGTCGCGCCGGCGGCCAGGGGAGCAGACTGCTGAGCGTCGGCGTCGATCGACCCATCCTCGTTGTCGAGGACGATGATGACATTCGCTATTTCGTGGCGGCGGTCCTGCGGGACGCAGGTTACTCGGTCGACGCCGCGGAAAACGGCGCCGCTGCGCTCGAACAGGCGGAGCGCAATCCGCCGTGCGCGATCTTGCTCGACATGCGGATGCCGATCATGGACGGCTGGGAGTTTGCGGCGCAGTACCGCCAGCGGTCTGAGCCTGCCGCGCCGATCATTGTCATGACGGCCGCCCATGACGCACAGATACGGGCTGCGCAGGTCAACGCTGTTGGCGTGTTGGCCAAACCGTTTGACCTGGAAGACCTGCTGGCGGTCGTAGCTGGGGCGATTCACCGGGCCTAACCGGTCGCGACCAGCTCATCGGTGGCCGTGTTGCACGCCTGAGCGACTCGCTGCAGGAAATCTGCCAGCAGCTCGAGCTGAGCAGTCGTGTAGCCGGCGCAGAGCTCGTCCATTCTGGCGTTCATGCCACTGTACAGCTGCAGCAGCTCGGCGGTACGTTCGTGGAGGGCGCGGACGACGACGGCGCGGCGGTCGGCGGCGTCGCGGTCACGGGCGATCCATCCGTCGCGCTCGAGTCGGTCCAGGATGCCCGTGACGGTTGCTGGGTGCAGGCCGGCGTGCTGGGCCAGGGCGGACGGGCTGAGCGGACCGTGGCGAGCGATCAGGTCAAGACAGTTGAGGTCGACCTGGTTGAGAGCGATGCGGCCGCTGACGTGATGGTTGAGTAGCGAGAGCTGGATACTCAAATGGCGGAGGGAGTACTTGATGTCGGTGCTCAACCGCCGCCGCTGCCGTCGAGCGCCTTCCGGTTGAGAAGATTTGTCCGCCATATAGTATGGGATTCATATTATCAGACTTCCATATGCTATGCTATGGATAGACCTTCTGACAGGAGCACACCGCGATGGCCAAGCAGTTTGAGTATTCGCTCGTCTTCAAAGTCGGCAACGCCGTTCAGCGCGCCTTGCTGGCGCTCGGCATCAGCCTCAATGGCACCACGCTCATTACCGTCGCGGGACGCAAGACCGGCCAGCCGCACTCGACGCCCATCACGATGATCGAGTACGAGGGCCAGCGCTACGTCCAATCACCGTTCGGCAACGTCAACTGGGTCCGCAATCTGCGCGCCGCGGGCAAGGCCACCTTGAGCTGGGGCCGCCGCCACGAGGTCATCACCGTCACCGAGCTGACGCCTGAACAGGCGGCGCCGGTGATCAAGTCAATCGTGGGCAGCGCGCCGAAAATGATTCGGGAGTACTTCGACGTGACAGCCGAGTCCAGTCTGGAGGACTTCATTCGCGACGCTCCCAAACACGCGGTGTTCGCCATCAATCCGGCCTAGAGGCGCCTAGTGCAGACGACGGCCGAAGCGCGGGCCGGGGTCATGGCGGCCCTGGAGCGACTGAACACGTTGTTCTGGCAGCGCGATGCGGCGATCCTGTCGGAATTTGCTGCCGATGACGTGGCGCTGATCGGCTCGGAGGTCAGCGAGGTGGTCGCTGGCCGCGAGCAGGTGGAGCAATTCCTACGGCGGGTCCTCGGTCAGCCAGCCCACCACTGGTGGGAGTGGACCACCGTGCATGTTTCATCACGGGGTTCTATCGCCTGGCTGTTCGCCGACGGCAGCATCGTGATTCCAGGTGAAGGCAGGCAGAGTCGGCTGCCGTTTCGGATTACGGGCGTGCTGGAGGAGGTCGACGGGAAGTGGCTGTGGCGGCAGTTCCATGCCGCCGAGCCAGTTCCCGACCGATCGCCAGGCTGAACGAATCAGTTAGCTGTCATCCTGGCTATTGCCGCCGAACAGTCCGCCCAGGACTGCTCCGGCCAGGCCGGCGCCGGCAACGTTGCTGGCTGAGCCCCCGCCATTGCCGCTCGGCAGGTATGGCGCCAGCGCGTGTGCCAGGTTGGAGAGGGGCAACGATTGCAGCCAGACCCGCCCCGGACCGGTCAGCGCCGCCAGGAACAGGCCATCGCCGCCGAACAGCACGTTGCGGATGCCGCGCAGCATCGTGATGTCGAACGTGACGGTTGCTTCGATCATGCCGACGTGACCTGGATGGACGCGCAGCGTTTCGCCGGCTGCCAGGTCGTAGGTCACCACTTCGCCGTCCAGCTCGACCCAGGCGGTGCCTTGACCGTCGATCTTCTGCAAGACAAAACCCTGACCGCCGAAGACGCCGGCGCCGAGCGAGCGTTGAAAGCCGACTGACAATTCGATTTCCGGCGTGCCACACAAAAAGCCGTGGCGATGAATCAGATAGCCATGACTGCGCGTCACATCGACGGGCAGAATATGGCCTGGTACTTTGGTGGCGAAGGCGACCAGACCGGAACCGCCGCTGGCGCTGTACTCGGTCATGAACAGGGTGCCGCCGCCGACGGCCCGTTTGAGTGCTCCGAAAAGGCCTTTGTTGGCGCCGGCCGAGGTCGACGTGTGCAGCTCGATGGTGCTGGTGAGCCAGCTCAATTCACCGGCTTCCGCGATGACCCGGTCGCCCGGGTCGAGCGTGATCTCGAGAACGGGCATCGTCGTGCCAATGATCTGGTGTTGCATCCCGACTCCTTGTGGCCACTGATCATCACACACCGCCAGCCCGCGACACCGATGGTGCGGTCTTCAGGCGGCTTGCCGATCGTCCATTGGTGACGCGTACGCCGCCCGCGCCCAGGCCAGCACGCGTTCAGCCGCCAGCGGACGGCTCAGATAATAACCCTGGGCGACATCGCAGCCGACCGATCGCAACAGGTCCCATGTTTGCTGGTCCTCAACGCCTTCGGCAACGACACGCAGCCCCAGGTGATGTGCCAGGTCGATCGTCGAGCGCACGATGGCGTGGTTGCGTGTTGTCTGTCGCATGTCGCCGACGAACGATCGATCGATCTTCAGCTCATGCACCGGCAGATCCTTGAGATACGCCAGCGACGAATAGCCGGTGCCGAAGTCGTCGACGGCAATCCGAATACCCATGTCGCTCAACTGGGTCAGTACTCCCAGAGCCAGGTCGGGGTAGACCATCAAGCTGCTTTCGGTGATCTCCAGCTCCAGCGCGCTGCTCGGTAGCTGCGAGGCAGCCAACGCGGCGGTGATCGTCTCGACCAGGTCGGACTCGTGCAGGTTCCGCATCGACAGGTTGACTGCCACTGGCATCACCAGGCCGTTGTCACGCCAGACGCGGCATTGTTGCAGGGCGGTGTGGATAACCCATTGCGTCAATGGCCGGATCAGACCAGTTTGCTCGGCCAGGGAGATGAACCGATCCGGCGGAATCAGTCCTCTTTCGGCGTGTGACCAGCGGACCAGGGCTTCCACGCCGGCCAGCTCGCCGGTCGCGCACTCGATCTTTGGCTGGTAGTGCAGCAGGAGCGCGCCGCTCTCAATGGCCTGCCGCAGCTCGCCAATCAACGCCAATCGTTCGGGACTGTGGACGTCCTGGTTGGCCGTATAGACGGCGACGCCCGAGCCATTCTGCTTCGCCACGTACATGGCAATATCGGCCCGACGGAGCAATGTTTCGAAGTCTGACCCATGCTCGGGTGCCAGCGCGATGCCAATGCTGACGCCGGTCTCGACGGAATAGCCGTCGAGCGCGAACGGCTTGCGCAACGCCGCGATGAGCGCCCGCGCGTGATGCTGGACCTGAACCGTGTCGGTGCGCGGCAGCAGGACGGCGAACTCGTCGCCGCCGAGGCGGGCCACGCTGGCGCCGGGCGCCACCTCCTGGCGTAACCGAATCGCTACTTCTCTCAACAACAGGTCGCCGTGATCGTGCCCGAGCGTGTCGTTGATTTCCTTGAAGCGGTCCAGATCAAGCACCAGCAATGCCGTGGTCTCGTGTGCTTGCAAACCGAGCGCCGTAGCCTGCTCGACATCATGCCGCAGCAGGTTGCGGTTCGGCAGGTCGGTCAGCGCGTCGTGGAGTGCCTGGTGCTGGAGTGCGGTCTCGGCCTGGCGGCGTTCGCTCACGTCGAGCACCAGACCTTCCAGAGCCAGCAGTGTGCCCGCCTCGTCGAACACGCCGCGGCCCTGCTCCCAGACCCACTTTTCGCCGCCGCCGGCGGGCTCGATGCGGTACTGCACTTGAAAGGCGCGTTGGCCCAGGATTGCGGCGTGAATCTCGAGCACCACCTGGTCGCGGTCCGCCGGATGGATGAGCTGTTGGTACGATACGCGGGCGTCCACCATGTCATCGGCCCTGTAACCGGTGAGCTCCAGACAGCCTTCGCTGACGAATTCGGCCGACCGGGCCGTGTCGTTGCGCCAGCGGTACGTCATCCCCGGCAGATTACTGATGAGCGTCTCGAGTGCTCGCTGGCTCTCGCGCAGCGCGGCGTCACGCCTCAGCCGTTCCGAGATGTCGCGCGCGATATAGGAGATGCCCGTGAGCTCGCCCTTTTCGTCTGTGACTGGCGACACACTGCCGCCGACATGGATAAGCGACCCGTTCTTGTGCAGACATGGCACTTCGAGGTAGGGGATCCGCCGTCCCTCGAACACCGCGTCCCCGCGTTTCGGATCACGCCATGCGGACAGCACCAGGGTTGCTCCCAAAGGCCGGCCGAGGATTTCGGCAGCCGTGTAGCCGAAGAGATCCTCGGCGCCCTTATTCCAACTGGTTACCAGTCCCGTGCTGTCGGTGCCGAGAATGGCGTCACTCGATGACGTGACGATCGCCGCCAGCCGCGCTTGCGTCAATGCGGCGCGGCGTCGCTCGACCTGGGACAACTCGGCCAACCGCCACTGCGCGATGATGGCGATGCAAAACGCCGCGACGAAGCCGCCGTGAATGAGCGCCCACTTCCAGGGCTCACTCCAGGCGGCCGGGTTGTCGTAGACCTGATGCGGGAGCAGGACGCCGATCGTGCCGTGTTCCAGGACGACGTAGCCAACGCCCACCAGAAACGGCAGCCAGTCCAGGTACAACGCGACCACGGCGAGCATGACGAAGAAGTGGAAGTGCGCCTCTGTCTGGCCCTCCGCCAGGTGTACCAGCAACGCCGAGGCAGTCAGCAAACCGAGTGTGGCGATCACCGACCGTACCGGGCGCTTGAACGCGCGCGCGCGAGCACCAAGCGCGGCAAGTGCGACCACCGCTACTTCGGTGACGGCGTGGCCAAGCGTACGGCCGGTGGCAACGCCATAAAAGGCCAAGCCGAAGACGTGTAGCCACAGCAGCACGATGATGATCCGATGCCGCTGCTGCCATGACTCGTCCGAGAGCGTGCCGCCGGTCGGCAGCCAATCTCGAAGGCGTTGGACAAATGAAAATGACAAGGCCTTGGTCCTCATCCACGTGTTGTGGGTAGCCCGAGTATCGGCTCGCTGACACGTGGATAAAAGGGACCAGGCTGTTCGGCGTCGGGTTCGGGCGAACGTTGACAGGCGATTGTCACGTCCCTCGGCTGGACAGTCTCTCGCTACTTCTTTATGGTTTGGTGTTGCTCGGGAGCGCCAGCACCTTGACGCGCCTTGCGCAGTCGGTCGAGGCACTGTCGGCCGGGACCTGAACCTACACGGTCTGCGGCTTGCGCGCCCGTTCGCGGATGGCCGACAGCACGCGTTCGACCTCTGTCGGGTCAGCCCTGACCTCGCCCTGCCGCGCAAGCTCGGACAGGCCGAACGCCTGGAAGCCGGTGGCATTGTTCGGCATCTGAGGCAGCCGCGGCAGGATATGGCTGTGGAAGTGCGGCGTGCCCTCGTTCAGCGACGCGGTATAGACACGGACGGCGCCCGTTACCTGGCGTACTGTTTTTTCGATCTGTCTGAGCGTCGGCCCGAACGTCGCCGCCTCGGCGTCATTCCAGTCGGCTGGCTCGGCGACATGGCGGCGGGCCTGCAGGATCAACCAGCCAGCAATGGCAGGTGCCGCCGAAATGGAGCGCACCAGCCAGTGCTCGTCCTGGTAGACGACGCTGTCATCATTCGGCCCGCTGGCATCGCTGAACGCGCACATCGGGCAGCTTGCGGGCGTAGGTGCAGGTGTAGGGCTAGGTGTGTCGGTCATGGTTTGGCGATCGCTTTCCTGGCAGTTGACATGAAGGCGTCCACGGCTTGCGTGACGGACTGGCGGCCATAAGCGACTTGCTGTCCGGCTTCGATCTGGGCCGTGATGATGGCGCCGGACGCAGCCGGCAAAACGGGCAGCGCGCGGGCTGGATAGGTCATCTCGCGCGAGATCTGTTTGATGAATGCCGCTTCCGCCGGATCAAGCTCCGGGACGAGTGCATCGCGCACGGTTGAAGCCGACGGAGCGCCCTGGTCGAGGCGGGTGATTTTGCCCGCCGGCACGGAGTTGATAAAGAAGTCACACAGTTGCGCGCACAACTGCGGATTGCGTGTGTTGGCGGCGACGCTCAGCAGGATCGGCGGAAAAAACCACCAGTCTTTGGTGCTACCGCTAGTTTCGGGGATGCTGTACATCTGGAGTGGCGTTTTCGTCAGCCGCTGCATCTGAGTTAGCCCGTTGGTGCTGGCGAGCACGATCGCCGTCTGATTGGTCACCATGACGTTGGTCGGCATACCCCCGTTGTCGGCCTGGACCTGTACGTCAGCGGGTGGAATGATCTTGTCGTTGCGCAGCTTGACCCAGAATTCGAACCAGGCGGCCATCGTCTCGGGCCTGAAGCCCAGGTTGCCGTCAGGCGTGAACAACTCCTCACCGGCTTGACGGATCCACGCTTGGAGGTGGCGTTGCGTCGGTCCAACGGTGGGATCGCCGATGCCCCAGAACTTGCCGGAGGAGTCGTTCAGCTCGCGGGCCAGAGCAGCCAGGTCGTCCCACGTCTTGACCCGCGTGTAATCGATACCACGTTGCTCGAAAAGTGGCCCGTTGGTGATGACCGCCTGACCGACGTAGTGGCTGGGCAACGCGTATACGCCTTTGCCGACACGGCCGTCGGCCACCCCAGCGTCGGTCAACGTTGTGGTGTCAATGCCCTTGCCCAGGTACGGGCTGAGGTCGAGCAGGGCGCCGGAGGAGCCGTACAGACCAATACGGTCATCGCGCATCCACAACACGTCGGGCAGACTCTTCGAGGCCGCCTGGGTCGTCAATCGATCCAGGTAGCTGTTCAGGTCGGCGAATTGCAGATT
>DASYKL010000717.1:0-7632 GCA_035995405.1 Chloroflexota bacterium | reverse complement strand
GTCCGGGTCGAGCTGATCCGCTGGGGTCACCGGATTGGCTATGACGATCGCACCGTCGACCAACTGCGATTTGATCACCTCGGCTGCCGCCTTGGGGCTGTCGACTGACCAATCGAGGCCGAAGCCGCTATCGGCCAGGTAAAAGCCAGGAAAGCGATTGGTGCCGTAGCCGATGACGGTCACGTTCAGTGTCTCCAGCCGCTCCAGCGTCGCGCCGATGTCGAGCAGTGACTTGACGCCCGCACAGACCACGCCAATTGGTGTACGGCTGAGTGTGACCAGGTCGGCTGATTCGTCCCAGGAATCGCGCGCTTCGCGGTGCACGCCGCCCAGGCCGCCGGTCGCGAACAGGCGAATGCCGACACGGCTGGCCAGGAGCGCCGTACTGGCAACCGTCGTCGCACCATCGCTGCCACAGGCCGCGGCCGGGGCGAGATCACGGACACTGAGTTTGGGGATGTCGGTGCCGGTCGCCAGGCGCTCGATTTCGGCCTCGGTCAGACCGACGACCGGCTCACCGCGAATCATGCCCACCGTCGCTGGCACACCACCCTCTTCGCGGACGATGGCTTCGAGCTCACGAGCGAGGGCCAGGTTGTCCGGTTGGGGTAGGCCGTGGGCAATGAGGGTGCTTTCGAGGGCAACCACCGGTCGGCCCCAGGCCAGGGCTTCCGCGACTTCAGCCCGCAATCGGATCGGCGAACCAGCGCTTGACATTTGCTTTCCAGAGCGTAACGAATCGAGGTGTGGCGCGGTTCACGCGGTCGGTGTGAAGGGGTTCACAGATCCGGGTGCAACAATCGCCGTAGATTGGCTGCAGCAGCGAGCAGAGGACCACAGACCATGATTCCGCAGCCAGTCGTAGACATCGTTGGACGCGCCATACGCCAGCCGGTGGTACATGCCACCGCACTCTTGGCGTCGATGCCCGTTGCGTCGGCAGGGCTCAATGCATTTGGGGTCACCAGCGACCTGAAGACTCTGGACATGGCCCGCAGCCTGGTCGATCCAAACCTGTGGCTGTGTCTCGGGATCGTGGCGCTCTTCGGCGCGGTTGGTGGTGTTGTGGCCGAGCTGCTCAGCCTGCACGGCAATATCGAGCTGCCACATCGTGGCCGGCACGGTGGCGGCGCCAAACGGACGCATCTGGCTGACCCGCGGTATGAGATCGATCTGGGAATCTTTTCGCGGCTAATCCTGGGCTCGACAGCGGCGCTGGCATTGCTGGCTCTGTATGTCCCGACCAGCCCGACGGCGCTGATCGTTTACGCGTTGATCGCGGGTTCGGCTGGCACGGGCGTGTTCCGATTGGCGCAGGGCCGAATCCTGGGCAAGGCGCAGAAAGACAAAGACGAAGCGCAATCGGCAAAGGCCTTAAAGGCCTCCAAGACTTCCGCAGGCGCGCTGAAGTTAGCCGCCTGACCAGCCTTCGGCATGGATCAGGTCGAGTATCAGTGCGGTCCAGCCGAAATCGATGGCGCCCATGCCCTGGGCGGTGTACGGATTGAAAAACTCGCGCATGCCGCCGATGCCGATCATTTGCACCGTCCGCTTGGCCAACTCCGTCGCCACATCACGGTAGCCATGCGCCCGCAGGCCCCAGTACAGATACCAATTCGCGTTGACCCAGGTCGGGCCGCGCCAGATGCCGAGCGTGCGGAACTCGGCATCAAAGCTCGGCTCGGTCGCCGCGACGCTCGGAACGGGGTAGGGCAGCCAGAACTCGCGCTCGTTCAGCAGGTGCTCTTCAACCAGGCGGTAGACCATGTGGCGGTCGAGTGAATCCAACGCGAGTGGGAAGAGGCTGCTGAACGTGAGCGTGCGGGCCCGCAATTCGTCGTAGCCGTACAGGTCCCAGAAGACTCCGCTGCGTTCGTCCCAGCACTTTTCCTCCAGCGCTGCCAGGACGCGGCGCGCGCGGCGCTCGAACTCAGCCGCCTCGGCGGCCGGATAGCCAGCCTCGCGGCACAGTCCGCCAAGAAGCTGCAGGCCGTCGGCGTAGATCGTGTTGACCATGACGTCTTCCCAGTTGAAGACGTCGAGGGCCAGGAGTCTGGCGGGGTCCTCACGATGGGGCTCGTAGGCACTGAACAAACGCTGCATGTTGGCGATGAGATGTGCTTCGAACTGATTGTCTGGCACATCGCCCAGATTCATCAGCACGTCGTATTTGCTGCTGGCGTCCAGACCAGATTCGTCGGGCTGGATGATGGCGATCAGGTGGTCATCGTCCGGGTCGCGATACGCCTTCAGCCAGCGAAAGAAGCGCAGCGTGGCTGGCAGTACATCGAGCAGGAACTGGCGATCTTTGGTCGCCTGATAGACGCGCCACACCGCGCGGGCGAGGACAGGCGGCTGGACGGTGGCGGTGTAGAAGGGGTCGGCCAGGACGATGGAGTAATCCGTCTTCGCGCGGGCGTGGAACTGCTTATCCCACAGGATCATGTGCGGGATGAAGCCGTCGGGTTGAGCGCCTTGCAGCAGGCAGCGCAGCTCTTGCTTGGCTAACTCGGCGTCGACACGGAGCAGGGCGATGGCATGGAAGCAGGAGTCCCACAGCCATTGAAACGGGTACGATCGAGGCGATGGGCAAACGAAGTTGTAGGCTCGGTTGCCCCATTCCGAAATCCCTTGCTGGCGGTTCGATGCGAGAACGCGGCGGGCATCCGCGGCGACCGCCGAAACGTCAACGTCACTGAGTGCAACGGAACTGTTCATCAAGTGTCCCAAGACAGCGTGGCACGTAACGTGCTGAAATACCACGTCAAGTGGTACAGAACGTCACATTCGCCATTACCGTTCGGAACTAGCAGGCCGGGAACGAGGTAGCCGTGGTGATTCAGTCCAAGGCCCCGGGCGCAACCACGATCATGCTCGTCGAGGATGATCACGGTGTCGCTCAGACACTGACCGATGCCCTGGAGTCAAGCGGTTATCGGGTGTGGCTCGCAGAGACCGGCGCTGATGCACGGACACTGCTCGAACAGACGCACCCCGATTTGATCATCCTCGATTTGATGCTGCCCGACGTGGACGGACTCGTCCTCTGCTCGGGCCTCAAAGCAATTGCCGATGTGCCCATCGTCATCTGCAGCGCCACCCCGCAGAAACGCGATGCGATCCTCGGCTTGAAGTTAGGCGCCGATGATTTCATCGCCAAGCCGTTCGATATTTACGAGCTCGAAGCACGGGTCGAAGCAGTCTTGCGGCGCACCACGCAAACGCGTGTCGCCGAGCCCAGCCCGTCGCCGCCCGACCACATTCGTGTCGGCGAGCTGATTATCGACCGCTCGCGTCGCCGAGTAACCCTCGGCGGAGAGCCGATCCAGCTCACGCCAACCGAATACCGCCTCGTTTCGGCGCTGGCCAGTCGGCCTGACGAAATCCTGTCGCGTGACGACCTCGCTACCCTCGTCTGGGGCTACCAGGATGCGAGCAGCGGTCGAACCATCGATGTTCACATCCGCCGCCTGCGCGTGAAGCTAAGCTCGGGCCCGGTGCCCGCGCCCGCGATCGTCGCGGTGCGTGGGTTCGGCTACAAGATGGCTGTCGAAGACGCAGCAACCGGCGCAAACGGCGCCGCCGCCTGACGCCGCACCCAGGGGTTCAAGTCCGCCCCCACGCGCTCGGCCACTGGCTGGCACAGGCCGTGCGTCGTGGCCGCGCCCGGAGGTGATGTCTGAAGGCGACTGATCGGCAACCCACGATGGGCGCGACACTGACGCCCGATGGCACACAGTTCCGCGTCTGGGCGCCGTCCGCCGGGCGCGTCGCCGTTGAGCTGAGCCACGGCCGCACCGCGTCGCTCACCCGTGAGAGTGATGACGGCGTATGGGCGGTAACGCTGCCGGGCGTGGGCGAGGGTACTCGGTACCGCTACCGAGTCGACGGACAGGGTCCGTTCCCGGACCCCTATTCGGGCAGTCAGCCGGAAGGCGTCCATGGACCGTCGGAAATAGTCGACCCGTCGGCCTTTGAATGGCACGACGAAGGCTGGTCGGGCGTCGGCATCAAAGGCCTCGTCATCTACCAGCTCCATGTCGGGACAGCGACACCCGAGGGCACCTTCGACGCGCTGATCGGCCAGCTCCCGCGGCTCAAGGCCCTGGGCGTAAACGCCATCGAGCCACTACCGGTGGCGGAGTTTCCCGGCCGCTGGAACTGGGGTTATGACGGCGTCGACCTGTTTGCGCCGACTCGTGCCTACGGCGGCCCACACGCCCTGAAACGCTTCATCGATGCCGCCCACCAGCACGGCCTCGGCGTGATTTTGGATGTGGTTTTCAACCATTTCGGGCCGGACGGCAATTATTTGAGAACGTTCTCCGCGGACTACTTCACCGATCGCTACCAGACACCGTGGGGCGAGGCCATCAACTACGACGGCCCGCACAGCGCTCATGCGCGGCAGCTCGTGCTGGACAATGTTCGGTACTGGCTGACCGCGTATCACGCCGACGGCCTGCGACTCGACGCGACCCATGCCATCTATGACAGCTCCGATCGCCATCTGCTGGCCGAACTGACCGATGCGGCGCGTGCAGCGGTGAGACCTGAGCGGCAGATTGTGTTGATCGCTGAAACGCACGAGAACGACGTGCGCTACCTGCTGCCGGTGAACGAAGGTGGCTACGGCTTCGACGCCGTGTGGGCCGATGATTTTCACCACTCGTTACGCCGATACCTGGCAGGCGACCACGAAGGCTACTACCGGGACTATGTCGGCACGCTTGAAGAAGTCGCCCGGTGCATCGAGCAGGGCTGGCTGTACGAGGGACAACCGACGCCGAGCAGCAGCCTGGAAGAGCGGCGCGGCACGCCAGCGCGGGATCGACCGGCGTGGCAGTTCGTCTATGTCTTGCAGAACCACGACCAGATCGGCAATCGACCTTTCGGCGACCGTCTGAATCAGCAGATCGATGCGGCGCGCTTTCGCGCCGCATCGGCGTTGTTGCTCTTTCTACCGTACACGCCGATGCTGTTCATGGGGCAGGAGTTCGGGGCATCGACGCCGTTTCAGTATTTCACCGACCACAATCCAGAATTGGGGAAATTGGTCACGGAAGGACGTCGGAAAGAGTTCACGGCGTTTTCGGCCTTCGCGGATGCAGCGCGACGGGAGCAGATCCCCGATCCGCAGGCGGAATCTACGTTTCGGGCGTCCAAACTGGACCTGGCGGAAGCGGACCGCTCGCCCGGCGACGAGTTGGCCGCGTTGTACGCGCGGCTGATCGCCCTGCGGCGGAGCGATGCGGTGCTGCTGCCCCAGGATCGACGGGCGATGGAGGCGAAAGCGCTGTCGGCCGATGTCCTGGCGGTCCTGAGATGGCGCGAACGAGGCTCGACCATCGGGGGACCTCGGGACGCTGACTCCGTGAGCGCGCGGTCGGAGCGGCTGCTACTGGTGAACTTCGGCGACTCGGCGGTCCGTGTGGACGCGTACGGCGGTGGCTGGCAGACGCTCCTCGAGACAGGCGACACGGCGCGCGTGGACGATGAGGCCGTGACAGTGGCCCCGCGGAGCGCGAGCATTTTGGCGCGAGGCGCCACATGAACCCTCCGCCGCCACCCGCGGCGACGTATCGACTCCAGTTCCACGCCGGCTTTACCTTCAACGACGCCCGTCGTCTCATCCCGTATCTGCATGACCTGGGCATCAGCCACATGTATGCCTCGCCGTATTTGCGGGCTCGCTCGGGCAGCACCCATGGCTACGACGTGGCCGACCCGAACTCGCTCAACCCGGAGCTGGGAAGCGAAGAAGACTACGACGCCCTGATGGCCGAGCTGCAGCGCTTCGGTATGGGCCAGCTGGTCGACGTCGTGCCGAATCACATGGGCATCGGCGACCCAGGGAACTACCGCTGGCGCGATGTGCTCGAAAATGGCCCCGCCTCGATCTACGCTCGCTATTTCGACATCAACTGGCGACCGACGGGTGCACAGCGACACGATCACTTGAAGCTCGTCGTCCCAACGCTCGGCGACCAGTACGGCAAAGTCCTCGAGAACGGCGAGCTGCAGGTCGAGTACGTCGATGGAGCCTTCAATGTCAGGTATTACGAGAGCAGTTTTCCGTTAGCTCCCGACTCGTACGCGATGATTCTTGACGATGCGCGAGACCAGCTAGAAGGCGAGCTGGGCCGACGCCACGACGAGGTGCAAGAGTTGGCGAGCATCGTGACAGCGCTGCGGCATCTGCCACCGCGGCACTTGCTCGACGCCGCCGGAATCGAAGAGCGCAATCGCGAAAAGGAGATCGTCAAGCGGCGCATCAAGACGCTGCACAGCGCCTCACCCGCGTTTCAACGCATCCTGACCGCCGTCCTCGAAGTGATCAACGGCGAACCAGGTGAGCCGTCGAGCTTCGATCGTCTCGACGCGCTCATCGATACCCAGTCGTATCGGCTGGCGTTCTGGCGCGTGGCTGCCGAAGAGATCAATTACCGACGCTTTTTCGACATCACCGAACTGGCGGCCGTGCGCATGGAGGATCCGTCAGTCTTCCGCGACACCCATCGTTTGCTGATGCGTCTGATCGCCGAAGGCAAGATCCAGGGATTGCGGATCGACCACCCGGATGGGCTGCGCGATCCGTTGCGGTATTTTCAGCATCTCCAGGAAAGTTGCCTTGCTGCTCTTGGCGCGATCGAGCCGAGCGTGGCAGGCCCCGGCGGCGGCACGGACCGACAGGCTTTCTACGTCGTAGTGGAAAAGATTCTCGAGGCCGACGAGAGGCTGCGGAGGGACTGGCCTGTCGACGGTACGACCGGCTACGACTTCCTGAACGCAGTCAACGGGCTGTTCGTGGCCCGCCAGAACGAACAGTTCTTCTCGACTATCTACTTCCGCTTTCTGAGACAGGGCGCCCAAAGGTTCGCGGACCTCGCGAACTCGACCAAGAAGATGGTTATGCTCATCTCGCTCGCCAGCGAGGTCAACGAGCTGGGTTACCTGCTGAGAGACATCGCCAGCCGCGACCGACGGCATCGCGATTTCACCTTGAACAGCTTGACGTTCGTCATCCGCGAAGTCATCGCCGCGTTGCACATCTACCGCACCTATATCGACCCCGAGACAGGCGCGGCCTCCGACGACGACCGGACGGCTATCGAGCTGGCTGTTACCGAAGCCAAACGACGCAACCCGCGCACCGATCCGTCGATCTTCGACTTCGTTGGCGACACCCTGTTCTTGCGCAACGTTGCCGAGAGCGCGCCGCTCGAAGACCGGCTCAAGTTCATCGCCCGCTTCCAGCAGACGACCGGGCCGGTTATGGCCAAGGGAACGGAAGACACGGCGTTTTATCAGTACAACCGCCTGATCTCGCTCAACGAGGTCGGCGGCGATCCGGACCAATTCGGTCGCTCGCTGACGGCGTTTCACCGCCACAATGCCGAACGGGCGCGCGATTGGCCAGCCACCCTGTTGGCCAGCTCGACGCATGACACCAAGCGTAGCGAAGATGTCCGGGCTCGGATCAACGTGCTGTCCGAGCTGCCGCGCGACTGGCGCGCCGCGCTGACCCGCTGGACACGTCTGAACGGCCGCAAGAAGGTCCAGGTCGAAGGCCGCGTGGCGCCCGACCGAAACGAGGAATACCTGCTGTACCAGACGCTGCTCGGCGCGTGG
>DASYKL010000716.1:0-8692 GCA_035995405.1 Chloroflexota bacterium | reverse complement strand
GCCCCGCGACCCAATCCGGGGCTGCTGATCGACGGCGAGCGGATCGCCGCAATCGGCGATGAGGCCGAGGTCAGCGCGAGGCCCGGCGCCACGACCTACGACTGCACGGGCGGGACGATCATGCCGGGCCTGATCGACTGCCACGACCACATGGTCCATACCAACCGCGACCTCAACGAGCGCTCGACGCGCCCACTCAGTCTGACGATGATGATGGTGGCCCAGAACCTGCGAGATACGGTCGAAGGCGGCTTCACCACCATCCGCGACGCGGGCGGCCTGGACCTTGGCTTCAAGCTGGCAATCGAACAAGACCTGGTGGTGGGGCCGCGGTTGTTGATCTCGCTGTCGATCCTGTCGCGCACCGGCGGCCTCGACGATCACCACACCCGCAGCGGCGTCGACCTGAGTTGGCGCAACCTGCCAGGCCTACCCTCGCCGATCGTCGACGGTGTGGAGGAGTGCCGCAAGCGGGTGCGCGAACTGCTGCATGCCGGAGCTGACGTCATCAAGTGCGCTGCGACCGGCGGCGTCAGTTCCCAGACGCTTACGGCTACGTCGCAGCTCCTTACGCTGGTCGAGCTCCAAACCATCGTCGAAGAGGCGGCGCTGATGGAGAAGAAAGTCATGTGCCACGCCCACGGAGGACCGGGCCTGAAGGCAGCCATCGACGCGCAGGTCCATTCGATCGAACACGGGCTGCTGCTCGGGCGCACCCCAGACTGGCTAAAGCAGATGGCCGATCAGGGCACCTTTTATGTCCCGACGCTGCGTGTGCTGAATCTGCACCGCGTCCAGGGCACGCCTTGGGGCCAGGCCAGGGCAAACGCCATGTACGACGACGCCTCACGGACCCTCGAAGCGGCAACCAAAGCCGGCGTCAAGATCGCCCTGGGCAGCGACGCTGGCGCGTATGGGCACGGCCGCAATGGCGCTGAGGTCATGCACCTGGTGGAGGCGGGCTTCACTCCTATGCAGGCGATCGTTTGCGGCACCAGGACCGCGTCAGAGTGCCTGGGGATGGACGCCGACATCGGCACCCTGGAGGCCGGCAAGTGCGCGGATATCATCGTCGTTGACGGCGACCCGCTCGTCGACGTCAGCCTGCTGGATGGCGGGGCGCACCTATCGCTGGTGTTGAAGGGTGGCATCGCCCACGTCGACAAGATCTCAGCCCGGTCATCCCTGAAGGTCCAGCGCGCCGCCGGCGTCCAGCTCTGACGCTAAAAGCAGCAGCATCGCCGTGCGATCCATGCCAATCTCACTTGAGCGTTTCCAGGTACGCCACGATGCGGGTGGCCTCTTCGTCGGTCAGGCCGAGGTTAGGCATCTGCGTGCCTGGCTTGAGCGCGGGGGGATTCATGATCCACCGCTTGAGGTCGTCGGGGCCTGTGTTGGGCACCGCTCCGCCAGCGATAGTCGTGCGACTGGCTACTCCGGTCAGGTCTGGGCCGACGGTGCCCGTGGCACCAGCGATGCCTGGGATGATGTGGCACCCACCGCAGCCTTTTTGGGCGATCAGCGCTTGCCCTTCACTGACCGCCGTCAGATCCGGCGGCGGCGCGGTACCGGCGGCTGGCTGACCGGGGGCTGTACTGGCAGCAGGGCTGCCTGATGGCGCCGGGCTACCGGCGAGCGCCGGACTGGGCTGCGCCAGAGACGGCGTGGTCGCCGACGCGCCAGGCAGCGTACTCAGGGCCGACGGGCTGGCCTGCGGCGACACCGGGATCGTCGGCGCCGCCTGGACGACCGGAGTCTGCACCGCGGCCGGGGTCGGTGACGAGGACGTCGAGGGGCCGCAGGCCGTCGCGGCCAAAACCGCCGCCCCGACGATACCCGCTCGCCAGACTGCTAACGACGTCGTCGAACCTATAAACCAATCGCGACCTGCGCGTACCGCACCGCCACCATGCACCATGCTTGGTATCACCTCGGCGCGGCTATAGCAGGTTCCGTGCTAGTTGTTGCGTGCGACCGACAGCGCGGTAGCCACTGAGCTTGGTGGTCAGCCGTAGAACTTTTCGCCGCGGGCGAGCATGAGGACAATGTTGTCAATTCTTCGCCTCCGAGTCTCCGCCCGCTTCGCCTGCTGCAGCCGGTAGTAAACGGCGTATCGGTTGGAGTTGTCGAGCGTCGTGTAAAACTCTTTGGCAGTTCGATTCCGCTCGAGCGCGGCGACGAAATCCGGATGTGGTTCGGCATTTCGCTGGCCCTCGTACGCGCTGTCCCAGCGTCCATCGGCCCTGGCTCGCTCCACCTCAGCCAGGCCGCGGGCCGTCATCAGTCCCTCGTCGATCATTGCTTCGACCCGGTGGCGGTTACGCAGCGACCAGGGACTCCGTGGACGCCGTGGTGTGAATCGCTGCATGTAGGTATCGTGGTCGCGGCGGCGGGCCTGTCCATCGATCCAGCCGTACTGGAGGGCAACCGTGAGAGCCTCCTCGTAGGTCAATGCCGTGGTGGACGAGTCCTTCTTCGCCATGATGAGCCAGAGGCTAGAGACGGAGTCCTGATGTTCAACCAGCCAGGCCCGAAAGGCGTCCGGCGAGTCGAACCGCGTGGGCTCAGTGACGGCAATGAGTCCCGACGACGTACGCGCCGCGGGCGTCGTGGGGAGATGAGTGTCGACGGCCATAACCGACAGGGTACGCGCCATACAGGCCATGTTCTGACCTGAATGGCCCCGGCCCATGGCATTTCACGACCGCGCGGCGGCGATGTGCTCGTCAGGCACGGCCCGGCGAGCCGGTGTCAGTCATTCGCAGTCGAACACTTCGCACCCAGGGCACAGGTGGAGTGTGTCGTGTGCGGGAGTCCGAAAGGATGCCAGTTGAGCTCGAGCAGTTTACAGACTGTCTGCTCGAGCTCTCGCAAATCGAATGGCTTGTGGAGATGTGCTTCGATATGCAACTCATCGGTGATGGCGTCAAGAGCCGCTGCCGCCGACATCACCGCAATTGGAATGTGACGTGTGCCGCGGTCGGCCCGCAGAGCTCTCACCAGCTGGGGCCCGTCAAGAACCGGAGTCATGAGATCCAAAAGCAAAGCATCCGGTGGAGCGGCGCGCGCCATGCGCAGTGCTGTGCCGCCATCGCCGGCTGTGTCTACGATGAGGCCGTCGATCTCTCCAAGAACCTCAGCGACGATCTCGAGTATGACCGGATCGTCCTCCACCACCAGGACCCGTTTCGGAGAAAAAGCGTAGGTCGGCAGGTCTGGCAACACCTCCCTATCATCGGCAGACGTACGACTCGACTAAAACGTTCGGACACGACAGAGACGTTCCGCGCACTATGGCGGCACTGGCCGGTGTCACAAGTCACTCGGCGCTCAACTGGCGCAACTTCCCGCTAACCCAATCGTGGGCATCGGCTGAGCGACGCGCTTTTTGCTCACACCCGCCCCAGACGCTCCCAAGCTCCGACGTGAATCCGCGGGGCAGCGTGCCCGTCGTGGCTGCTGGCGCGACCCCGCTGGACGCGATCCTGGAGCGCCGCATCGTGCTGTTGCCAGACCGGCATGTCGCTGATCGAGACGCGAAGTTTCTCTGCCGCTGAGTCTGAATCGCCGTGCGTCACTCGGCTGGCGCGAAGCCGTGACGAACGGCCCAGACCGCAATCTGCGCTCGAGATCGTAGGTTCAGCTTCGCCATAATGTGCTCGACGTGGTTGGCGGCCGTCTTCTCCGTGATGACAAGCCCGGCAGCAATCTCGCGGTTCGTCAGGCCCTCGGCGATCAGTGAAGCCACCTCCGTCTCGCGCGGCGAGAGCACGCTCGCGGCGGTTGTGGTGACCGCCGCGCCTTCGGATTCCATCGGACGGTCCGCGGTGTTGTCGACGGCCAGCGCCAGGGCCAGGGCCTCGGCCTCCGGAATGCCCATGCTGCGTCCTTTCTGGTGTGCTGCCGCCCATGCTTTCGCGCTCAACCTGGCCTTGCCCATAGCGAGGTCGCGCTCGAAGTCGGCTTGATCTGCGGGCGCCAATGGTGCTCCAAGGCCGCCCAGCTGGGCTTCGCTGGCAGCCAGCAGCTCGACTGCCTTGTCGGGTGGGCCACACTCGAGCGCCAGGCCGGCGAGCGCTACCAGGCACTCGACCGTGCCCTGCTTGTTGCCGATCTCACGCTGCAGGCCAAGGCTCTCGGCCAGGAGTCGTCGCGCCTCGGCAGCATCGCCTCTATGGCGGGCGGTTTGGCCCAGCTTGTGCAGCGCCGACGCGATGCCCGGGCGTCCGCGCACGCTTTGCCACAAGGCCAAACTCTCGCTGTATAGTGCCTGCGCCTGAACAAAATCGCCTGCGAGGCGAGCCAGATCGCCGAGTCGGTTCAGGGAATCGGCTGCATGATCCGTCACGCCGTGCTCGCGACAACTCCGCAAGCACGCCTGGAACAAGCGGCGTGCCGTTTCGTAGTCACCTTCGTGATACGCCACCATCCCCAAATCGCCAACCAGGGGCAGACCGCCGATGAGATCGCCCGCCCGCGCGTGCGCCTCATGGCTAGCTTCGAAAAGCGCTCGCGCGCGGGAAAAAGCCCGCCCCTCCAACAACACGTGCGCCGTCAGATGAAAGGCGTTCGCCAGCCCGTGAGAGTCACCGAGCTCGCCGAATATTTCTACGCTCTGGTCGAGATGCAGCTTGGCCAGATCGTAGTCACCCTGACGCCACTCGATCGCGCCGAGAGCCAGTAGAGCCTTGCCGCGTGCAGCCGAACCGCCAGCCGGAGCCACCTCGAGGGCCCGCGTCAGCCAGAGTCGGGCTTCCCCCGGTGCGCTGCTGTGATGAATCCAGAAGAACCACAGCCCGCCCGCAAGCTCGAGTGCCGCCTCCAGGTCCGCTGGCTTGCGGGCGTCGCTCAGGGACCAGGCGAGTGCCGCCCGGACGTTGTTCAACTCCTCTTCCATGCGAGCAAGCCAGCGCTCCTGCTCCACGCCCCGCGCTTCTCCAGCCCGTTCGGCGAGGAGGCGGAAATGCTGGGCGTGTGCCCGCTGAGCCAATTCTTCCTCACCGGCCGCGGCGAGACGATCCAGAGCGAACTCGCGAACCACCTGCAACATCTCGAATCGAGGTTCTGTCAGGACGCCCGTCTGACTCGACCTTCGAATCAGACTGTGGTCGACCAGTGACGACAGGTCATCCAGAGGTGTGACGTTGTGTAATCTGTCGGCGCAGGCAGCTTCGACCGCGTCCACACTACAGCCACCGGCGAAGACGCCAAGTCGGCGAAAGAGTACTTGCTGTGCCGGGGCAAGCAGGTCGTAGCTCCAGGCAATGGCATCGCGCATGGTGCGCAGGCGCGGAGGGGTGTCCTGAGCGCCGCCGGAGAGCAGCGGCAGCCCGTGCTGCAGCCGTTCAAGGAGTGCTTGCGGTGGCAGCACTCGCAAGCGGGCAGTGGCAAGTTCGATCGCCAGCGGCAAACCATCGAGCTTGCGGCAAATCTCGACCACACTGGCGGCGTTTTGGGGTGTCAGGCTGAATTCTCCGCACGCGGCTCGAGCGCGACGTATAAAGAGCTGCACCGCGTCGTAGTTCTCCAGGTCCTCGAGGCGGTCCCCTTGGGCATGGTTGGGTAGGTTCAAGGTCGATACTGGCAGGACATACTCGCCCGATAAGCGCAAAGGACTCCGGCTGGTGGCCAACACGCTCAGTGCGGGACATTCGGCCAGGAGCTCGGTTAGCAATGGCGCCGCTCCGAGCACGTGCTCGAAGTTGTCGATCAGCACCAGCATTCTGCGTTGGCCCACTCGGGCCGCGACCGCTTGCAACACCTGCACGGGCTCCGTGACGGATACCTCGAAGGCCGCCGCCACCAGCCCCGCAACCAGCTCCGGATTCGCAATCGGTGCGAGCGACACGAACACTGTGCCGTCGGGAAACAGATCATCAGCGGCGCTGGCAATGGCCAGGGACAGCTGTGTCTTGCCCACACCGCCGGGGCCCGTCAGCGTCAGCAATCGCTGTCCACCGCGCAGGATCCCAACTGCCGCGGCGATTTCTCGCTGTCGTCCAACCAGGTCGGTCAGCATCAGGCGAGGGAATCCCGACCGATGTGGCACCCCCGAGTGGCCCGACGCTGGCATGGCCAGGCCATTGTGGACCCGCTGATGTGTAGTGCCAAGGCGAGCGCATAGGTAATTCGTCCGATTCTGTAGCGCTGGGTGATTCTCCAGATGCGCCAACTTCCGCTAACCGCGACATTGAGCAGCACCGCACAGGCGGCCGGAACGATCAACTCCAGCCAGAGGAGCCAGTATGACCACGGTCCTGTCCAACCACCGGGTCTTGAGCGACGAGCTCATGCAGACCTTCGCCGAGCGTGCACCGACGTATGACCGAGAGAACCGCTTCTTCAGCGAGGACTTCGACGACCTGCGGGTAGCCGGCTACCTGGAGATGGCCGTGCCAGCCGCGCTCGGAGGTCGGGGCATGAATCTCAAAGAAGTCTGCCAGGAGCAACGCCGGCTGGCTTATCGTGCCCCGGCGACGGCGCTGGCCACCAATATGCACATTTACTGGACCGGCCTTGCTGCCGATCTCCTGCGCGCGGGTGATTCGTCGTGCCAGTGGATACTCGAGGAAGCGGCCAAAGGCGAAGTCTTTGCCGCCGGCCACGGCGAAAGTGGCAATGACTTTCCAGTCATGCTGTCCTCTTCACGTGCCGAGCGCGCTGAGGGTGGCTACCGTTTTTACGGTCACAAGATCTTTGGCAGCCTCACGCCCGTATGGACACGACTCGGGCTGCACGCTATGGACACTTCAGATCCAGCCAATCCGAGAATCGTCCATGCCTTCCTGCCACGTGACGCCGAGGGCTATCGCATCGTGCCAACGTGGGACGTTCTGGGTATGCGCGCGACGCGCTCCGACGACACCATCCTCGAGGGTGCCTTCATTCCCGACAAGTACATCCCTCGAGTTGTGCCGGCTGGGCTGGCTGGCGCCGACCTGTTCGTCCTGGGCATTTTTGCCTGGGCAGAACCAACGTTCGCCAGCGTGTATGTCGGCATTGCGCAACGGGCAATCGACCTCGCCGTCGGTAGCCTGAAGAAGAGGACGTCCATCGGGCTGGGCGGCCGCGCCCTCGCGTACCACCCCATGCTGCAGCACGAAGTGGCGGAGATGACACTTACCCTGGACGGCATGATCGCCCACGTCGACCGAATTGCCGACGATTGGTCGAATGGCGTGGACCATGGCGGCCTGTGGCCGTCCAAGCTGGTGTCCGTCAAATACCACTGCGTGGAAGGAGCCAAGAAGATCGTCGATCTGGCCATGGATGTTTCGGGCGGCAGCGGCATGTTCAAGAGCAACGAGCTGGAGCGGCTCTACCGTGACGTTCGATGCGGCGGATTTCATCCTGCCAATAGCGCTCTTGTGCACGAGATCGTCGGCAAGACCAGCCTCGGCATTCTCGGCGAGGAGCCACGCTGGTGACGCGGCCGACCACCGCACAGCCCCTGGTGGAAACAGACTGGCTCGCCGAGCATTCCAATGATCCGGACGTGCGCCTGATTGAAGTCGACGTTAGCCCCACCACGTACACCGCGGGCCATATCGAAGGCGCCGTGTTGTGGAACGCGTACAAGGACTTGTTGCAGCCCACCTACCGGATTATCGAGCGGGAGGCGTTTGCATCGCTCCTCGCTCGATCCGGCATTCGTCCTGACACCAGGGTCGTGTTTTACGGTTATGCGGCTTCGCTTGGGTTCTGGATGCTGGCGCGGTATGGCCACAAGGAGGTGTCATTTCTCAACGGATCCCGCGCGGCGTGGCTGAGCGAGGGCCGGCCGTTAACTACTGCGACCCCCACGCCACGTGCCGCAGACTACAGCGTGCTGGACCTCAAGGACGTGCCAGCCATGCGAGCTTCGCAGCCATTTGTGGAGGAGGCGATCGGTGACCCCCAGCGCCTGCTCATGGACGTACGATCGCTTGCGGAGTACACCGGCGAGCGCTTCTGGCCGTCACTTCCACCGGAAGGCGACCAGCGCGGTGGCCACATACCCGGCGCGGTCCTCGTGCCTATTGAAGACACCTGGGCCGCGGACGGCAGATTCAAAGCCGTCGAAGACCTGCGCAGCTTGTATCAAGCCAAAGGATTTACGCCGGATAAAGAGATCATCACCTACTGTGCAGTGGGCGGCCGCGCGAGTCAGGCCTGGTTCGTCCTCACGTATCTGCTCGGCTACCCGAACGTTCGGGTCTATGACGGCTCATGGATCGAATGGGGCATGCTGCCTGGCGTGCCCGTCGAGAAGTAAGTCAACCATGACGACCTTCGGCCTTGTGCATGGGGCCTGGCACGGTGGGTGGTGCTGGCAGTATCTGATTCCGGAGCTGGAGGCCCGCGGCCACCGAGCGGTGGCCATGGATCTGCCGACTGACGATCCAACGGCGGGCGCTGAGCGCTATGCGGCGATTGTCCTCCGTGCTCTTGAGCGTTTCGACCAGGACGTTGTCCTGGTCGGGCACTGCTGGCCGGGCTCACGATCCCGGTGGTGGCCAACCTGCGGCCGGTGCGGCATCTGGTCTACCTGTGCGCGATCATCCCCCGGCCCGGCGCAGCCTGGGACGACGTGGCCGCCGAGCAGCCGCCCTTTGGCCACTACGAGTCGTTCAGCCCAGCGGTGGATCATGCTGACGGGTCGGCATCTTGTCCCGAAAAGCGAGCGGCGGAGCTCTTCTACCACGACTGTCCC
>DASYKL010000715.1:0-8081 GCA_035995405.1 Chloroflexota bacterium | reverse complement strand
TGCTGTTCGTCGGCACGATTCGTAGCGAAGCCGTGCAGCCCGGGGAGCCGCTGGCACAGCTGACGACCGCGCTCATACGCGAGCAGCTGGTCGAACAGCTAGAGCTGGCGCCGTTGGATAAAGCCGCGACCGACCAGCTGGTTTTCCTGCTCGCCGGCGGACCCGTCAGCAGCGAGATGAGCGCATCGGTCTACGCCGCGACAGACGGTAACCCGTTGTTCGTCGAACAGCTCGTGCTGGCGCTGCGCGACGATGGCCGCCTCACCGGGCGCGTCGGACCGACGCAACAGATCGTCGCCGATATCTCAAACGTACCAGTCGTGGTCCGCGAGCTGATCGAGGAACGACTGCGCCGTTTGAGTGCCCGAGCGCGCACAACACTCGAGGCCGCCGCGGTCCTGGGCGATACCTTTAATTACGGCGACTTGCTGGCCGTTCTGGCACCCGAGGATGAAGCCACCCTCCTGACCGATCTCGACGAAGCGATCCAGGGGCAATTGCTGCGCGAACGCCCGACCGGCTTTGCTTTTGGCCACTCGTTGATGCGCGACGGCATCTACTGGGGCTTGAGCCGACCGCGGCGGATGCTGCTCCACGGCCGTACGGCGTCCGTTCTCGAACAACGCGCTGGCGCGCATGCCCCAGACATGGCGGCAGAGCTGGCGCATCACTTCGCCTCAGCGGGCCGCGCTCGACCAGCCCAGGAGAGAGCGCTGCGGTACAGTCTGCGCGCAGGGCGGGAGTCAGCTGCATTGGCTTCCAATCGCGAAGCACTGCATCACTTCGAGATCGCCTGTGAAGTGATCGATCGCGGCGCGGTCGACGTGGACAACAGCACCAGGATCAGCGCGCTCGAAGGCCGCGGCAACGCCGAACGCAGCACCGGGATCTGGGCCAGATGCATCGCCACGTTCCGCGCGGTCCTCGAGCTGGCCACCGATCCAGTGACGCGAGCTACTGCGCATCAGATCCTGAGCTTCGCGTTGCAGCACGTGGGCGATACGGCCGCCGCACTGGCCGAAGCTGAAAAGGGTCTGGCCGCCGCCGCGGCTGAGCCCGATCCGCATCAGGCGGCAATCGCTCGGATTAAACTGCAGAGCCAGCTGGCAATGCTGTGGTTCTTGCGGGGTCGGTTCGAAGATCTCTTGCAGCTGGGCAACGAAATGGTCGAGTTAGCCCAACAGGTGGACGAGCCGCGCTGGTTAGCCTGGGCGCAGTACGTCCCGTGCTGGGCCCATACGGGCAGTGGGCGGACGCGACTGGCCATCGAACACTACGCCTTGCAACTGGCCAGCGCCGAGGCGGGTGGCGACAAGCTCGATGTGGCGGGAGCGCACACCAATCTCGGCCTCGAGTTCTACCGTGCTGGCCGCTTTGCCGAATCCGAACGACATCTCGAGCAGGGCGTGGCCATGTACCGCGACTCGTTCAGCGAGCTACGCGCGGTCCTGGCGCTGCAAGGCCTTGGCTGGACGCACCTGGCCCAGGGACGCATCGGTCGCGCCCAGGAGTACGCCGACATTTCCATGGCCCTGGCCGCCGAAGCGCGCGATCGTTGGCTGGCCGACTGCCTGGAGTTGTCTGGCGCATTGGACATGCTGCATGCGAGTTGGGACAGCGCCGAGGATTGTCTTGCTCAAGCGTTGGAGATTCGCCAGCGCGTTGGCCACGTGGCCAGCACCGTGGACACGCTCCTGCGCCTGGGTCGACTCAGCGAGTATCGAGCGCAAGACGATCGCGCCGATGACTTCTTCGACCGAGCGGTGCGTATCGCCGACACGATGGACCCTGCGCCGTGCGTCGTTAACGCCCACTTGTGTCGCGGCGTGCGGCTCTTACGACATGGCGATGTTGCCGCGGGCGCGGTTGACATCGAGCATGCCCGCCACCTGGCCGAGTCCATGCAGGAGTCATTAGTCGATGCAGCCGTGTTGTTGGCTATGGCAGAGCTGCACCAGCAGCGCGGTGATCTCAGCGCGGCGCTGAGTGCCGCCGAGCGAGCTCTGGCGGCACCCCATACGGCCGAGTTCTCGGTGGACGCCCATCTGCGATTCGCCGCGCTGCTGTCGGCAGCAGGCCGTCACGACAAAGGGCGAGTGCAGACAGCAGCAGCCATCCGTGTGGCCACGGAGCTGGGCGCCGAGCATCTGTTACCGCTGCAACGGCGCCCAGCCTGAAGTGGTCACCCCGGCGGGTCGACGCCCTCGAAGCCAATCAGGATGTACCGCGTGGTCTTCACGTCATTGCCCTGGGCATCCTTCGTCTCGACTTCGTACGGGATGCGCATAGCCTTGGTAACGCGCACCTGCTTTCCGCCGAAGATCCACCACAGGCTCTCCCATGGCCGCGCTCTGATGGTCGCTTCTGAAACGCTCGGCGGCGCGGCCAGAGTGAATGCGGCGGCGGCACCGTCGGCAGTCGTACCAGGATCGAGCACGCCCCTCGGCATTTCCTTACCGTAGTCGCGGGCTGGCCCGTCCCGCTTGATTGGCTGATCGAATATCGGCGTGTACCCGTTGTATCCGTACGGGATTCGCTTGGCCAGCCAGTCGCTCATTGCGGCTGGCAGCTGGTTTTTGGCCATCTGCTTTCTCCGATCGCGTGGGATCTGCTTCGCTCATTCCCCCGGGCGATAGCGGCGCAACACTAGCACCAGCCCACACGCTGTCAAGACACGCCGCCGGCAACGTTTTTGACAGCCGATTCTTGCAACACACTGGTCACGCCTCGGCAACGCCCCATTTCTAGGGTGGCGCCATGTCTGGCCACCTACTCGATCTCTCACTCGCAGAGCTGTGCGCAGCAGCACGGCAGCAAGAACACCAGTTTGGGCAGGGCTTGCCCAATGACGGGGCGGCTGGGCTCGAGCTGTTCCGACGCGCCATCGTCGAGCGCAACGAGGCCGCCTGGACCACCGTCGTCGAGCTGTACCGCGGCCTCCTGCTCGCC
This sequence comes from Chloroflexota bacterium, assembly GCA_035995405.1. Taxonomy (GTDB): domain Bacteria; phylum Chloroflexota; class UBA6077; order UBA6077; family CF-72; genus CF-72. The sequence continues at coordinate 5,132 of DASYKL010000715.1, read as the reverse complement.
CAAACGCACCGCCAGGTAGTGCGCGGCCTCGTCGGCGAAGACGACGGTTTCTGCGTCGACCGCGCCTTCCAGCGTTTCTGGAGCGCCACCCGCGGCGGCCGCATCGAGGACTTCAACGACCTCGCCTCAGTCTTGAAGTACCTCAAGCTGTGCCTGGCCAGCGTGCTGCTCGACGAAGCGCGGCGCCGACGGCGTCAGCTGGCCACCTCGCTCGACGAAGTCGCACCGGCTGCGTCGCTCAGCTCTGACCCGACTGCGCACGCCATCGGCCGCATCGCCCGCGACGAGCTGTGGCACGCCATCAAACAGGAGCTGCGCGACGACAACCAGCGGCTCGTCGCTCGACTCTCCTTTGTCCGCGGCTTGACCCCGCGTGAGATTCGCGCCCGCCACCCCACGCGCTTCGACGACATCAACGACGTCTACCGCACCAAGCGCAGCGTCGTCGAACGTCTGCGCCACAGCCAGGCCATCAGCCGACTCATCGACTGATTGCCCCTCTGTCCCTCCACAGGAGGCCCGCCACTCATGTCCATCTCGATCCTTTCTTGTGCGCTGCTCCTCGCCACGGTCAGCGCGGCGGACATACTGCTGCGCTGGTTCGGGCCTAGCATGGGCTAGCCGAGCAGCTTGTTGACCACTTCGTCCAGCGATGCGGCGCGACCCTGGGCCCACGCGACGTCCCAGGCGTCCGCCGCGAGCTGCTCGCGCGCTGCTCCTTGCAGCGACTCGTACCGCGAGTGTTCGGCCGGCAGCAGCGGCGCGCCAATCGCGTCGCGCAACGCACTGGCCACCCCAAACAACCGCGCGGCGTCGAGCGGCCGGGACTGCAGCCCAGACACCCCGGCCAGTCCTTCGAGCGCTTCAGCCATACCACGGCGATCACCCAATGACTGGAACGCGCTGAGGCTGTCGGAAAACAGGTCGCCGGCCGCGCCATAGTCGCCTCGATATGCGGCCATGAGCCCGAGATTGCTCAGGTTGTGCGCGACGCCACGCGCGTCTTCCAACTGCTGAGTCAGTGCCAGGCTTTCCGCCAGGACCACCGTGCCGCGAGCGTAATCACCCTGCTCCTGGAGCGCCCAGCCCAGATTGCTCAGCGCCTGCGCCAGCCCGATCGCGTCGTCGACTCGGCGGAACAAGGCGCTGCTGGCCTCGAACAACTTGCTCGCGTTCGCCGGCTCCCCACGCTCGAGGGCAATCACCCCCAGGTTGTTGAGCGACCACGCTTCACCCCATCGGTCGCCGATCGCGCGACGCAACGCCAGACTGCGCTCCAGAAGCTCCTGCGCCTGCGCGTACTCGCTGGCGTCGTGCGCGGCCCAGCCAAGATTGCTCAGCGCGAATGCCTCACCGCCGCCATCGGCGAGCGTCCGGAAGATGGAGCTAGCCGCTGTCAGCTGGCTGGTGGCGAGCTCATAGTCGCTCTGCAGCAAAGCCAGGACGCCCGCGCCATTCAACAGGTTGGCCCGCAGCGCCGTGGGACCTTCCCCGTTGTTGGCGGCCAGCGTCGCGGCCAGCCAGCGACGACCTTCATCGAAGAAGCCTCGGGCCCGCCAGAATGGCCAGAGTCCGGCACTCAGTCGACTGGCCAACTCGGCGTGACCGTGGGCGAGCGCAAAATCGAGCGCCGCGCGAAAGTTGTCATGGTCGGCTTGCACCAACCGCAATGCGTCATTCTGGCCAGCGCCGCGCAAAGCTTCCGGCACCCGATCCGCCTGGCTGGCGAAGTACATCAGATGACGGCGCCGTAGCATCTCCGCCCCAGACTCGCCTTCGGTCGCCAGCAAACGCTCCTGGGCGTATTCACGGATCGTTTCAAGTAGCAAGAACCGCGTCACCCCAGCAACATCGACGACGCTGAGCAAGCTCTTGTCCACCAGGCTTTCGGCAGCTACCGCGCCGGACCCGGCGTCAGCCAGGCAGACGGCCGCGATTGCATCGCGGGTGGCCCCGGCAGCGAAGACTGCCAGCCGACCGAGCAATTGCCGCTCACCGTCTTCCAGCAAGCCATAGCTCCAGTCGAGCGCGCCGCGGACCGATCGCTGCCGCTCACCCACCACCTGCGGTCCACGGCCGGTGGCCAGAATGCCGAGCGGTTGCCCGAGCGCATCGAGCAGCGACCGCGGGCTGAGGCTGCGTGCTCGCGACGCGGCGAGCTCCAGGGCCAGCGGCAAGCCTTCGAGGCGTCGACAGATCTCGGCGACCAGGGGCCGCTCCAGCGGGTCGCTGGCGAAGCTCGGCCTGGCCGCCCGGGCGCGCTCGAGAAATAACACCTCCGCCGCACTCGCCTGACTCCCACGGCTGTCTCGGCTGTCGCGCTCCCGAACGAGCGGTGGCAAGCCGAGCGTCGGCACGCTGAAGACGTGCTCGCCATACACCCCCAGTGCTTCGCGACTGGTCACCACCACCCGCAGGTGTGACGCGGACTCCAGCAGCTGTGCGACTGCCCCGCGAGCCGGCAGCACCTGCTCGAAGTTGTCGAGCACCAGCAGCAGCTGTCGGGCGCGTAGATAGTCGATGAGCCCCGCCTCGAGCGACCCGGCCGACTTGCCGCGCATCCCCAGCGCTTCGACAATCGCTTCGAGTACTAACCCCGGATCGCGCACGGTCGCCAGTGGGACGAAGGCCACCCCGTCGCGAAAGACGTCCTGCAATTCCGTCGCCACGTGTAGCGCGAGGCGTGTCTTGCCAACACCTGGTGGTCCGATCAGCGTCAGCAAACGCACCGCGCCACCAACCAGCTGCTGGCGCAGGTAGACCACATCTTGGTCGCGCCCGATCAAGCGTGTCAGCGGCGCAGGCAGCGTAGGCCGCCCAACAACAGACGTACCGCGGGCCAGCCGCAGGAACTCGACGCGGTCGCGAGAGCCAAGCTCCAGGCTGTCGGCCAGCCGCGCGGCTAACTCACGAGACGGCCGCCGCTCATCTGCTTCGAGTTTGCGGATCGTGTTGACGGAGCACGCAGCCTTACCCGCAATCTCGGCCTGGCTCAGGTCGAGGTCACGGCGCAATCCCCTCAGCCGTTCGCCGAATGACATCCGCACTGCCGCCTGCCGCCCCGTCCCCGGACCCTGCCGACTAGCGGCGCCCTTGTACCACTTTCTGGGGCGGTCCAGTACCCCTCGCGCGTAGTCGAACCCTGGCTGCCAATCCATGCTGGCGGCGAAAGGGAGAAGGATCTCAGATGCAGTTCACTACTCGCGCGTGTGCCGCAGCTCTAACAGCTGTCGTTTGTCTGTGGCCAATCGCCGCCGCCGCTCAGGCCGTTGACACCACCGCACCCACGGCGATGAGCGTCGAACAGGCGCGCAGCGCTTTTGCTGCTGCCGGGTTCCAGCTCGAGCCGACCCTGACGTGGGACTGGACGTCGCCGCCCGTGAGCACCTTCCGCGTGCATGACCTGGCCCGCGACCGGCTGGCACTGGTCCTGGTGTACCCCAGCTCAGACGACGCTGCCCGGGCTCGCGGCCGAGGACCCAGTCTGGTGGTTGGCTATGGCCCGGGCGCCTGGCGCGGCAACGTCGCCATCGTCCAGACAACTCAGGCAGAGCTCGACCGCGAATTCCGCCTCCAGAACGACCGCGATAACGGCGTGCTGTCCATCGACCAGGACCTGGTCCAGGACCCGGCATGGCGACCACTAGCCGTCGACCTCGACCTGCAACAGGCGCTCGACGTCGGCGCAGTCAACCTCTGAGCGGATCCGGCTTCGCCACGCCGGCCGCGCACCCCTTTCGAGAGCGGCCCTCCTGCCAGGGGGTCGCTTCTCTCGTACTCGCTTGTCGAAAGGATGGTTCCCCATGCGCCCCTCCGTTATTGGGCTTGCCGCGGCCGCTTTCCTCGGTCTGCTGTTCCAGGCCCTGAGCGCTGGCGCCGCGCCACGCGACATGAGCACCTTCGAAGTCCGCCAACAGTTCGCGAGTTGTGGTTTTGAGTTGGGCAACCCGAGCTCCAGTACTCCGTTCGTCGTCCTGCGCGATCCCGGTGCAACCGGGCTGCGCGGCGCCAATGCCCGCATCGTGATGGCGATTATTTACCGTGATACGTCAGCAGCAACCGCCGCACATCGGCAAGCGCACCAGGACGCCGAAACACGCCTGGGTGAGCAGTGGGCATGGAGCGACGATCACGGTCCACAACTGCTGGCCGGCTATGGCGGCAGCGTCTGGCGCGGCAACGTCGCGCTGGTCCAGAGCAGTTCCCGCACCCTCGCCAGCATGTGGACCGTCGACGCGCAAACCGACGAAGCGCGTGTCGCACGACCCGAGCTGTTCGATCTGGGCTTCGACTCGAGCGGCGGACAGTACGGCGTTGACCGCGACTTCGTCGCCTGTCTCGACGACCCGACGTACGCCCAGCAAGCACTGCCTACGCCGCAAGCAGCCGAGCCGCCATCACCCGTGTTTCTGCCGGGCCGACCATGGTGAGCCACCTCGGCCTGGTCGCCGCCGTGCTGCTGGCAGCGCTGCTGTCGGCGCCCGCGGCAAACGTCGGCGCTGCTCCGGTTGACAACGCCGCGCAGTCGATTGCCGCGCTGCGCAGCGCCATCAACACGGCCGATGCAGAGGCGGCCATCGGGCTGTTCACGGCTGATGCCGTCGTCATCCAGCCGCGGTTCGGCGGCCTACCGCAGCTGTACGCTGGCCGCGAGCAGCTCCGTTACTGGCTCGGCGGCCTCATCAATCAGCATGTCGGCTTGGCGGACACAACAGCAATTGTCTTCCTGGACGATCGCCTCCGCTGGCCCGCTCTGCTGACGCTGGACAGCCTGCGAGACGTCGGACTGGACGCCGTCGAAGTCGAATCCGAGGTTGTCCTGGCCGACGACGACCGCATCAGCTCGCTGACGATGACCTACACGCCGACCGCCGCGCGGCGGCTGCTAGCCTCTGGAGGATGATTCGCCGCCCCACGTTGCCTACCTGGCAGCGTGGGGTGTGGGTCCTCCTGGCGGACCAGGTGTTGATGAACACCGGGTTCTTCATGTTGTTCCCGCTGCTCACGGTCCACCTGACCCGCGATCTCGGCTTTGATGCCACTGGTGTCGGCCTCGTTTTGGCTGGCCGCAACCTCGTTCAGCAGGGGACCGCTCCGCTGGGCGGCAGTCTGTCGGATCGCATCGGCTACAA